>CAYZNA010000204.1:6246-7013 GCA_964478665.1 uncultured Anaerolineales bacterium | reverse complement strand
GAAGCGTTGCCCGGCGTCGAAGCCGGCGAATTCCGGGGTGAGCTGCCAGCCGCTGCGCGGGATGAGGCCGATGCCGCGCCACTGGCGGTCGCAGGGCTGGAAGACGCGGCGGATAACCGCCTGGGCGGGGCGGTTGCCCTCGAAGGTCACGGCGCGCTCGTAGGCGTTCTCGGCGCGCGCCTGGCCGGCCTCCAGTTGGCGCACGGCGGCCAGAATGCCGCGCAGCAGGTCCACCGGTTCGAATCCGGTGACCACGATGGGCACGCGGTATTTTTCGACCAGCGGCGGGTACTCCCGGTAACCCATCACGGCACACACGTGACCGGCGGCCAGAAAGGCCTGCACGCGGTTGCCGGGGGAGGCAAGGATGGCCTGCACCGCCGGGGGCACGCAGACGTGCGAGACCAGCAGCGAGAAGTTGGTCAGGCCAAGTTCGACGGCCTGCACGGCGGCCATGCCGTTGGCGGGGGCGGTGGTCTCGAAGCCGATGGCGAAGAACACGACCTCCCGCTCGGGGTGGGCCTGGGCCAGGCGCACGGCCTCCAGCGGGGAATACACCACCCGCACGTCGCCGCCCCGCGCACGCACGGTGAACAGGTCGGCGCCGGAGCCGGGCACGCGCAGCATGTCGCCGTAGGAGGTGAAGATCACCTCCGGGCGGGCGGCGATGGCCAGGGCCTGATCTATCATTTCCAGCGGGGTGACGCACACCGGGCAGCCCGGCCCGTGGACCAGTTCGACCGCCTCGCCCAGCATTTCATCCAGCC
>CAYZNA010000204.1:3105-6236 GCA_964478665.1 uncultured Anaerolineales bacterium | reverse complement strand
GGGTCTGGCCGCCGCAGAGGGCCATGTTGGTCCATCGGCGGGCAGCGGCCGCGCGGATATCGGCCAGCAGGCCGCGCACGCGGGCCGGGTCGCGGTATTCGTCAATGTATTTCATGGCCCCGCCCCCGGCACCGGGATTGCGTGTGAGGGCGGCCCGAGTTCGGTCTCGAGGTCGGCGATCTGGCGGATGGTGTCGAGGGTGGCCTGCGCTTCCTCTTCATCCAGCAGGCTGATGGCAAAGCCGACGTGGATCACGGTGTAATCGCCCACCTGCGCCTCGGGCACGTAGGCCAGGCAGGCCTCTTTGACGATGCCGCCGTAGTCCACCCGGCCCATGCGCAGCGAGCCGCTCTGGTAGATGTCTATGATTTTGCCGGGGTCGCCCTCCACGGCGATTTCCACCCCGGCGGAGGTGTTGCACACCTCCCCACACAGGCCGTGACGCAGGGCAAGGTTGTAGACAAAGGGCCGGAAGCCCACGCCCTGCACCACGCCGGTGATGTGGATGCGTTGGCCGGAGAGTGGGGCGTTCATGGGGGGAACACAGAGCGGTTGCGGGTGGTCATGGCGGGGTGGCCCCGGTCGCGGGGGCGCCGTCCACGTCCACGTCAATGCTCTCCAGCCGGAACTCTTCCCCGGCCAGCACCTCCAGCCGGCCCCCGCCGCAGTCGGGGCAGGGGGTCATCTCGCCGGTCAGGGTGAAACGCCGGTCGCAGTCCAGACAGTGCAGCAGGGCCGGGACGCGCTCAAAGTGCAGCCGGGCGCCCTCGCACACGGTGCCCCGGCTGACAAAGTCCCAGTAGAACCGGGCCGAATCCTCGGCCACCTCCGAGAGTTGGCCCAGCACAAGGTACAGGTCGGTGACGCGAGCAGCGCCGGCCCGCGCGGCGTGTTGCCGGGCCACGTCCAGAAGGCTCTCGATAATGCCCAGTTCGTGCATGCGGCCTCCAAAGAGGACGAAGTTTGTCTTATTCTGGACCACTCCTGCGCCGCGCTCCAGTGGCCTAAGTCACCTCCCGGCACGCCGGAAGTCACCGGCGAGGAATCAGGGCAATTCCCGAAGAACTTGAAGGGAAAAAGGGGGTGGCGTTTTGCCGTTTTGAGCGGTTGGTAGTACACTATTTCCGCCTGCAATACTCCACTTAATCTATCCGATGATCGCCACCGTGATTCCGCCCACCGTAGACCCGTATCCCATGCGGGGGCGGGCATTGGGATGCCCTTCTACGGTTTTCGATTAGCCTCTCATTGCATCGCCCGGGAGCCTCCCCATGACCGTCTCACGCGACAATTCCAAAATGGTGTACGAAGGCATCAAGGCCGCCGGCATCCGTTTCATCTCTGCGCTGCCGGAGACCTGGCTGGTGTACCTGCTGCAACTGGCCGAGGACGACCCGGAGATGACCATTGTGGAAGTTGCGAAAGAAGAGGAGGCCATTGGCATCGCCGCCGGGGCGTATTTTGCCGGCAAACCGAACGCGCTGCTGATGCAGAACCACGGTTTTCTGGGCAGCATCAACGGCATCGTGTCGCTGGCGCTGCTCTACCGCGTTCCGCTGGTGATGCTGATTGCCCTGCGCGGCCACTGGGGCGAGCCGTATCCGTGGCACACTCAGGGCGGCATTCTCACCGAGCCGGTGCTGCGCGGCCTCGGCCTGCCGTTTGAGTATGCCCGCGATCCGACAAAGGTCGGCAAGCAGATCCGGGAGGCGGTCACCTTCGCCAACAGCTCGCTCTCGCCGGTGGCGCTGCTGCTCACCCGCGACCTGATGGAGGACTAAAAGGGGGAGAAGAACCCCAAGCACAGGCGTACGCCCCCGCGCACGCCTGTGTTTGGAGACTTCCTCTCCGGGAAGGACTGAACATGAAACGTGCAGACTGTATCAAGGCCCTGTACCCCGAACTTGAGGACCGGCTGGTGGTGACCATCATGGGCGCCTGCGCGCAGGAGCTGTACGATCTGGGCCACCGCGAGAACTTCTTCTATCTGGAGCACGCCATGGGCCTGGCCTCCTCCATCGGGCTGGGGCTGGCGCTCAACCTGCCGGACGAGAAGGTGGTAGTGATGGACGGCGACGGCTCGGTGCTGATGAACATGGGCACCCTGGCCACCCTGGGCCGCTATCGCCCGCCCAACCTCACCCACATTATCTTTGACAACGGCAGCCTGCTCTCCACCGGCGGCTTTACCTCCCACACCACCTCCGGCATCTGCGACCTGGCTGCAGTCGCGCGCGGCGCCGGCTGCCCGAAAGTGTGGCTGGTTCAGAGCATGTACGAGTTCATGGATGCCGCGGCCGAGGCCTTTGAAAATGAGGTCATGGGCACCATTGTGGCGCGGGTGGAGGCCGTCGGCCCGGACCACTACGGCATGGATTTCAAGCTGCCGGAGAACGCCTTCCGCTTTCAGCGACACATTCTGGAACGCCGGCGCGCGCCCTGATATGCGCATTCTGATTCTTACTCACGCCGAGGTCGAACGGCTGCTGCCCATGCCCGAGTGCATCGAGGTGATGGCCGGGGCGCTGGCGACGCTGGCGCGCGGGCAGATGCACCAGCCGCTGCGCATGGTGGTCCGCCCGCCGGGGGCCGCCGGGCTGGTTGCACTCATGCCGGCCTATCGCGGCGGGGATGCGCCGTCCTTTGGACTGAAGGCCGTGGGCGTGTTCCCCGGCAACACCGCCCTGGGGCTGGATACCCATCAGGGCGGCGTGCTGCTGTTCAACGGGCAGACCGGCGAACTGCTGGCGCTGATGAACGGCGCGGCCATCACCGCCATCCGCACCGCGGCGGTCTCCGGGGTGGCGACGCGGCTGCTGGCGCGGGAAGATGCCGGGGAGCTGGCCATCCTCGGTGCGGGGGTGCAGGCGCGCACCCACTTGCAGGCCATGGCCGCCGTCCGCAGCCTGCGCCGCTGCCGGGTGGCCGGCCACCGCCCCGGCAGCGCGCAGAAGTTCGCCGCCGAGATGCAGCCGCACTATCCCTTCCCTATCCAGGCCGCAGAGGACGCGCAAGCCGCCGTGCGCGGCGCCGACCTGATCGTCACCGCCACCAATGCCGCCCGGCCGGTCCTGCGCCGCGAGTGGATTGCGCCCGGCGCGCACCTCAACGCGGTTGGCTCCAGCACCCCC
>CAYZNA010000204.1:0-3095 GCA_964478665.1 uncultured Anaerolineales bacterium | reverse complement strand
AGCTGGATACCGCCACCGTGGCCGCCGCCAGCCTGTTTGTGGACCGGCGCGAATCCGCCCTCAACGAGGCCGGCGATTATCTGATTGCCGCGCGGGAGGGCGCGGTCGGCCCGGATCACATCCGCGCCGAGATCGGCGAACTGCTGCTGGGGACGCGGCCCGGCCGCACCTCCCCGGACGAGATCACCCTATTCAAGTCGCTGGGGCTGGCGGTGGAGGACCTGGCCTCCGCCGAATACTTATACCACCAGGCCCGGGCGAAGAACGCCGGCGCCTGGGTGGAGTTCTGACCGGTGCTCCCCACCCTGGCCGACATCCAGTCCGCCCGCAGCCATGTCGCCGGCGCGGCCATTCGCACCCCGCTGGTGCGGCTGAACACCTTCGACGCCCCGGCCGAGATTTACCTCAAGCTGGAGAACCTGCAACCCATCGGCTCGTTCAAGATTCGCGGCGCGGCCAACGCCATGGCCCACATCCCGGCGGCAGACCTCGCGCGCGGCGTGGTGACCGCCTCCGCTGGCAATATGGCCCAGGGGGCGGCGTGGCGCGCCCGCGAACTTGGGGTTCCCTGCACGGTCGTCGCACCGGACACCGCTCCCGAAACCAAGGTCAAGGCCATCGAGCGCCTTGGCGGGCGCGTGATTCTGGTCTCCTTTGAGCGTTGGTGGCAGACCTTTCAGGAACGCGCGTACCCGGGTGTGGAGGGGGTTTTCATCCACGCCTTCGACGATCCGCAGGTGATGGCCGGCAACGGCACCATCGCGCTGGAGATTCTGGAGGACCTGCCCGATGTGGACGCCATCCTTACCCCGTGGGGCGGCGGCGGCCTGACCTGTGGCGTGGCCCTCGCGGCCCGCGCCCTGAAGCCGGATTGCCGGCTGTTCGCCGCCGAAGTCGCCAGCGGCGCCCCGCTGGCGGCCTCGCTGGCCGCCGGCAGCCCGCAGGTGGTAGAGCACCGGCCTTCTTTCGTGGACGGCATCGGCAGCCCGACCGTGTTCCCACAGATGCTGGAGCGCGCGCAGGGGTTGATTGATGGCGCGCTGGTGGTCGAGGTGGAGCGGGTGGCCGAGGCCGTGCGGCTGCTGGCCGAGCGCAACCGGGTGATCGCGGAGGGCGCCGGCGCCTGCCCGGTGGCCTGCGCCCTTTCCGGCGAGGCCGGCGGAGGGAGAATCGTGTGTGTGGTCTCCGGGGGGAATATTGACGCCCACAAGCTGTGCGCCGTGCTGAGCGGCGAGGGGGGCTGAGCGCCGGCCGTGAACCCATCCGATCGCGCTACCGCCGAAGGCGCGCTGTTCACCGACGAATACCAGCTCACCATGGCCCAGCTCTACTTCCGCGCCGGCCTGCACGAAAAACCGGCGCGCTTCGAGCACTTCTTCCGCAGTTACCCCAACTACGGCACCCATCAGGCCGGGTATTGCATCAACGCCGGGCTGGAGTGGCTGGTGGATTGGATGGAGGCCGCCCGCTTCCGGGAGCAGGACCTGGCCTACCTGCGCGGACAGCGCGGGCAGGGCGGGAACCCCCTGTTCGCCGACGACTTTCTGCGCTGGCTGGGCAAAAACGGCGTCTTCCGCGGCCTGAACCTGTCCGCCATCCCGGAGGGGCGGGTGGTGCACCCCAACGTCCCGCTCACGGTGGTGGAGGGGCCGCTGGCGATGGCCCAGATTCTGGAGACCTCGCTGCTCAACCACCTCAACTACCAGACGTTGATCGCCACCAAAGCGGCCCGCATCAAAGAGAGCGGCCGCGGCCGGCTGGTGCTGGAGTTCGGGCTGCGGCGAGCGCACGAGATGGGGGCAAACGCCGGGGCGCGGGCAGCGCTGATCGGGGGGGCAGACTTCACCTCCAACGTGGGCCTGTCGCACGTGGTGGGGTTGCCGCCCAAAGGGACTCACGCCCACAGCATGATTCAGGCCTTCATCGCCCACGGCGCGAGCGAGCTGCAGGCCTTCCGCGCCTACGCCGAACTGTACCCGGACGACTGCCTGCTGCTGGTGGACACCATCAACACCCTCGAGAGCGGCGTGCCCAACGCCATCAGGGTTTTTGAGGAACTGCGGTGCAAGGGCCGCCGGCCGATCGGCATCCGGCTGGATTCCGGCGACCTGGCCTACCTGAGCATCCAGGCCGCACACGCCCTGGACCAGGCCGGCTTCCCCGAGACCAGCATTGTGCTCTCCAACCAGCTCGACGAGCTGGTGATCTGGCAGATCCTCACCCAGATTCAGGAGGAGGCCGGGCGCTACGGCGTGGACCCGGACCGGCTGATCAACCGGCTGGTGTACGGCGTGGGCACCCGGCTGATCACCTCCGCCGGCGATGGGGCGCTGGACGGGGTGTACAAGCTGACGGCGCTGTGCGAGGCCGGCCGCTGGCTGCCGGCCATCAAGATCTCCGAAACCCCCGAAAAGACCCTCAACCCCGGTCATAAGCGCAGTTGGCGACTGTACGACCGGCGCGGCAAAGCCACCGCCGATTTGCTTGGACTGGACGACGAGGACCCCGGCCAGATGGACCCGGTCCGGCTGCGGCACCCCACCGATCACACCAGAGTCCGCCTCCTGCCTCGCGAAGAGCTCTCCGAATACGAGCCTCTGCTGGTGGAGGTGCTGCGCGAGGGCGCGCGTGTCTATCAACCGCCGGCTCTCTCAGAAATGCGCGAGCGCCGCCGGGCGGACGTAGAGCGGCTGGACCCGGGCGTGAAGCGCATCATCCACCCGCACATTTACCACGTCTCGCTCACCGAGCGACTGTGGGACCTGAAGCAGGAGTTGATCGCGGCTGCAAAAGGGTGAGAGATTCTGAGGTAAAATAGTGGTGGAGGCCACAATGATCAGCTACGCCCACGCCCTTAAGAACCTACCCGAGGAGTTCCGGCTGCCCATCCTCGCGGTAGTGCAGGCTGTGGAGAGCAACCTCCACGACGAATTGGCCGTCCGCCGCGAGGACATTGACGGCTTGCGGGCCGATATGCGCCAACTGGCAGTGGCGCAGGCCCGCACCGAAGCGCGTGTTGGGGAGCTGGCCGAAGCGCAGGCCCGCACCGAAGCGCGTGTTGGGGAGCTGGCCGAAGCGCAGACCCGCACCGAAGC
>CAYZNA010000203.1:3270-7020 GCA_964478665.1 uncultured Anaerolineales bacterium | reverse complement strand
GGAGAACCTCTCCCCCGACCCCTCCCCGAAACGGGGAGGGGAGAACCTCTCCCCCAACCCCTCCCCGAAACGGGGAGGGGAGTCACCCCCTTCCCTTGCAGGGAAGGGGGCCGGGGGGATAGGTCAGGGAGCGGAGCCGCAACGGCCACCAGCACCCGCGTATCTTTGATCTCCATCGCGTCACAATTGAGTTATAATCAGTGTAACTCTGTTACAGAAACGCGCCCCGGCGTCGGATTCTGTTACTCGGGTGACAGAAGGAACTATCCGTGAAATCCGAAGAACATCTGGAGCGAGCGAACCAGCTGCAGGCCAGCCTGTCACGGCTGCTGCCTGACCCTGCCGGAGAACACGTGGCCGCGATAACCGAACTGTGCTACGGTCTCGCGCAGCAACTGCTGGCCTGCGGCATGGAAGCCAGACACGGCCTGCACAAAGACACACACGCTGGCCTGCCTCGTCTGCTGCGTCAGTATGGAGAGGACCGGCTGGCGACGACTTTCGAGCGACTGGACCAACTCCGAGCGGGACGCTGGTACGGCGGCAAGGGCAACGGCGTCGTCGTGGCAGAATGCCTGAGACTGGTAGAAGAGATCAGACAGTGGGCCTCGTGAGAATTCCCGAAGAACTTTATCCGGCGCTGATTCGATTCGTTGCCCGCGCCGACCGTATCCCTGATTTGAAAGTGGCCATCCTCTTCGGTTCGGCAGTTACGGGCGAGTTCCGGCGCAAAAGCGACATAGACGTACTCCTGCTCTTTGAAGCCGACCACGACCCGGAGATGGGGCCGGAGGCGCAGGCCGCCCTCGCGCTTTCCTCGGAAATCGCCCGCGAGTGTGATTTGCCCTATTCCTTCTCGTTTGTGATGGAGAACCTGCAATCAGGGGCGCTCGTTCCTGATTTTCTCTGGGAAGTAGCGCGAGAGGGAATTGTGCTGTGGGCCGATCCTGCGCTGGTGTTGCTACCGGCCTCACACCCCCGGCTGGAACCGGCGCTGCTCGTCACCTACTCAACTCGCGGTTTGAGTGGTCAGGCCAGGACCGCCCTGCACCGTGGGCTCTATGGCTACCGGGCAGTGAAGAGGGTCGCGGAGAAGGTGTACGTCAATCAGAGACCGGGATTGATTCACGAAGCGGGCTGGCGAACCGGCCCCGGCGTTCTGCTGGTGCCGGCCCGCGTGGCTGACCCGCTGGTCAGCCTGCTGGAACAACACAAGGCAACCTACCAGATGGTGAAAGTGTGGCGGTGACTGCGCCAATGCTCACTCTATCCCTTCACGCCACTTCCACTCCCCCCCGATCATCGTCCCCAGCACCCGCGTATCTTTGATCTCCATCGGGTCGCAGGCGAAGATGTCCCGGTCAATCACCACCAGATCGGCCAGCTTGCCCGGCGAGAGGGTGCCCAGATCGCGCTCCATGTTGCCGGCGTAGGCCGCGCCGTGGGTGTAGGCCCGCAGCGCCTGCCCCACCGAGAGACGTTGCTCCGGGTACCAGCCCTGCGGCCCGGGGCTGCCGTCCGCCCTGCGGCGGGTAACCGCGGCGTGAATGCCCCAGAACGGGTTGAAGTCCTCCACCGGGGCGTCTGAGCCGAAGGCCAGCGTGGCCCCAGAATCCAGTTGGGTCTTGAACGTATAGGCATACTTGCCGCGCGCGCCCCAGTAGCGGTCCACCATCAGCATGTCGGAGGTGGCGTGGATGGGCTGCATGGAGACGATCACGCCCAGCCGGGCCGCCCGCGTCAGGTCGTCGGGGTGCACTACTTGCAGGTGTTCCACGCGGTGGCGGAGTTTGAGATTTGAGATTTGAGATTGGAGATTGGAGATTTGAGATTTGGGATTTGAGATTTCTTCCTCGCGCAGTTTCTCGTACACGTCCAGCAGGTCGTGGTTGGCGCGGTCGCCAATGGCGTGCACGGTCAGGGCCAGACCGTGCTCGGCAGCCAGGCGGCCCTTCTCGTAGATTTCCTCTTTGTCGGTGACCACAATGCCCCGGTTGCCCGGCTCGCCCTCGTATGGCTCGAACATGGCCGCCGAGCGCGGGCCAAGCGCGCCATCGGCGAAGATTTTCACGTTGCCGATGCGCAGCCAGTGATCCCCGAACCCGGAGCGCCGCCCGACCCCGACCGCCCCCTCCAGGTGGGCCACCGGGATGTTCTTCACCACCCGCAGCCCGAGTTGGCCGCGTTCTTTGAGCAACTGATAGGCCACAAAGCAGCGCACGCCGTCGAAATCGTGCACCCCGGTCAGTCCCACCTTCCACGCATTCTCGAAAGCCGGCAGCATGGCGCGGGCCACGTCTTCTTCGCTCTCGCGCGGCATGGCCTCGCGGAAGGCCCAACAGGCGTCCTCGAACATGACCCCGGTCAGGCAGCCGTGGGCGTCGCGCTGGAACTCGCCGCCGGGCGGGTTGGGGGTGTTGTCTGTGATACCCACGCGTTTGAGAGCCAGGCTGTTGGCCCAGCCGGCGTGCCCGGACTGGGCAATCAGATACGCCGGGTGGTCGGAGGCCGCCGCGTCGAGGTCGGCGGCGGCCGGGAAGCGGGCGTCCGGCCAGCGAGTCTGGTTCCAGCCGCGGCCGAAGATCCACTCGCCGGGAGGCGTGCGGTCCGCCCGCTCCTTCACCCGGCGTAGAATCTCCTCTTTGGTATCGGTGCGGGCGTCCACCGCTTGCAGGCTCAGGCTGTACCATTCGAAGTGCAGGTGGGAGTCGGTCAGGCCGGGGATGACGGGGCGGGATTGCAGATTGCGGCTTGCGGATTGCGGAGGGCGGAGGGCGGGGATTTGGTGGTCGGGGCGGAGGGGGGGCAGGCGTTCGCCCTGATGGGCGGGGGCGGGGGCACGGGGGCGGGCGGGGTCGAGGGTGTAAATTCTGGCGTTGTGCAGGATCAGGGTGGGCGGCATTGCGTTTTCTCCGGGCGAGGGTACAATAGGGGCGTTCATCGGAGATGATTGTAATGTGGGCCGGCGCGAAAATCAAAGAGACCGTCTCCTACCCGGAGATTGTGTATCCCGAAGCGGATGGTGAGCCAATGGCCGAAACCGGGTACCACGTCACGCTGATTGCCTACTTTCTGGCGATGCTGCGCAGTTTGTTCCGCGATCGGAAGGATGTATATGTGGGCGCAAATATGCTAATGTATTACCGCGAAGACGACCCGCGCAGAAGCGTAGCACCGGATGTGTTTGTGGTCTTCGGGGTGCCCGGTCACGAGCGGCGGGTGTGGAAGGTGTGGGAAGAAGGCAAAGGGCCGGACGTGGTGTTCGAGTTCACCTCGCGCAGCACGCGAGACGAGGACCTGGGGAGCAAGAAGGGGCTGTACGAGTGGATGGGGGTGCGGGAGTATTTCCTGTTCGACCCATTGGGTGAGTATTTGAAGAACCGACTCCAGGGCCACCTTCTGACCGGTGATGGCTTCCATCCCATTCTGCCCGCGGGCGAAAAGGGGTTGCCGAGCGAGTACCTGGGGGTGTATCTGCGCCTGGCCGGGGACGAGTTGCAGATGTTCCGCCGGGACAGCGGGGAGCGGCTGCTGCCGCCGCCGGAACTGGCGCTGGTGCTAGAAGAGGCCGAGGAACGGTTGGAAGAGACGCAAGGCCGGCTGGAGGAAGAGGCTTCTGCCCGCCGGGCTGCGGAGGCTGAGGTGGCGCGGCTGCGCGAGGAGCTGCAGCGGCTGCGCAGGCAGGGAGCCTGACACCCGGATGGTCAGGGGTAAGGCAAGTAGCCGGCTTCGCCGCTGAGATGATTGTAA
>CAYZNA010000203.1:0-3170 GCA_964478665.1 uncultured Anaerolineales bacterium | reverse complement strand
CCGCCGGGAGACTGGCGAACGCCTGCTGCCCCCGCCGGAGCTGGCGCTGGCGTTGGATCAGGAGGCCGCCGCCCGCCGGGCTGCGGAGGCTGAGGTGGCGCGGCTGCGCGAAGAGCTGCAGCGGCTGCGCGGGCAGGGAGCCTGACACCCCGGATGGTCAGGGGTAAGGCAAGTAGCCGGCTTCGCCGCTGAGATGATTGTAATGTTTGCGCCCACAAAAATCAAAGAGGAAGTCCTCTACCCCGAGTCTGACGGAGAGCTTATGGCAGAGACCGGCATCCACGTCACGCTCATCGCTTACTTTCTGGCGATGCTGCGCATTCTGTTGCGGAACAGGCAGGACGTTTACGTCGGCGCGAACATGCTGCTGTATTACCGCGAGGGGGACCCGCGCAAGAGCGTGGCGCCGGACCTGTTCGTGGTCTTCGGCGTGTCCGGCCACGAGCGCCGGGTGTGGAAGGTGTGGGAGGAGGGCAAGGGGCCGGATGTGGTCTTTGAGTTCACCTCCCGCAGCACGCGAGACGAGGACCTGGGGAGCAAGAAGGGGCTGTACGAGTGGCTGGGCGTGCGCGAGTACTTCCTGTTCGATCCGTTGGGCGAGTATCTAAAGACGCAATTGCAGGGGTACGAACTGACCGGCGACGGCTTCCATCCCATCCAGGCATCCGGCGCGAAGGGGCTGCTGAGCGAACAACTGGGGCTGCACCTGCGGGTGGAGGCCGACCAGTTGCAGATGTTCCGCCGGGAGACTGGCGAACGCCTGCTGCCCCCGCCGGAGCTGGCGCTGGCGTTGATGGAAGCGGAAGCTCGGCTGGATCAGGAGGTCGCCGCCCGCCAGTCCGCCGAGGCCGAGATCGCCCGCCTGCGCGAGGAGCTGGAACGGCTGCGCGGGCGGGGAGCCTGACGCATGCGGATGCGTCAGCTACCTTCGGCCGCGCGCAGCCTGTCAGCCAGCCACGCTTGCTCTTGCGCCGCGAGTGCAGGTGGCGGCGGCGGAAGGGTGTAGTCAATCCGCAGGCTGTAGCGACCGCGCTCGTATACCTGGGCAATGGCCGCGCCCAGGTCGAGCGGCAAGTCCGGGTCTGGCGGCAGCAACGGAATCGGGAGCGGGGGAATTGGCTCCAGCAGGCCCAACGGCCAGACCTCTGCTACCGGTCGGCGATCGGCCCGACTGAGCGAGACGAAGTACGGCGCCTCCGGCAGCGGCTCGGCAAATGACGGGCGCTCCCCGTTGCGCAGCAGGTCAATTTCCATCAGATGTACGCTGGAGAGCAGCAGCCGGGCGCGCTTCCGCCGGTAATGATAGAAGGCCTCGCTGCCGGGCCGTTTGTTGGCCGGTGAGAGGATTTCGATCGCAGTGACCAGCAGGTTGTCACGCGCGTCGTAGATGTTGACGGCATAGGATTTCTCGGGCGGCTCGATGGGAACTGTGAGTTCGAGTGGCGCCGGCAGCAAGGTCAGGCCCGCCAGCGCGACTGCAAACTCAGCCGTCTGACGCTCGCGCACAGCGCGCGTTCTGGCCACGTACACGTCAGGCGCCATCAGCCGGACCTCGCCCTCGTCGCTGTAGGGCAGGTACACCTCAACGTCGGGGTAGTAATGCGGGGGCAGGAGGGGTGAGATGCGCGCCTGAATCTCAGTCGCCAGATTGTGGTGAAAGCCTCGCCACCAGTCTGGCGCCTCAAGGTACGGATCCATCCCCGGAAAGGGCGATGGCATGTGCCGGCCTCCTATTCCTCTCCCAGCAGCCTCTTGGCCAGCGCGTTCAACTCCTCATCCGAATAGTAGTGTATCACGACGGCGCCGCCGCGCTTGCCGTGCTTGAGGCGGACGCGGGTGCCCAGGCTGTGCTCAAAGCGGTTCTGTAAATCGCGGATGACCGGGGGCTGCTCGCGCGCCGGAGCAGGGCGCTGCGGCTTCTCGCCGCTCAGCTTACGGACCAGCTCCTCCGCCCCGCGCACGGTAAGGTCCTTGCTGAGCACGGTCTGCAGGGCGGCGGCCTGGGCCTCCGGGGTGGGCAGGCCGAGCAGGGCGCGGGCGTGGCCCTCGCTGATCTGCCCGTCGGCGAGGGCGTTCCGCACGGCGGGGGGCGCGCTCAGCAGCCGCAGGGTGTTGGTGACGGTCACCCGCTGTTTGCCCACCCGCTGCGCGATCTGGCCGTGGCTCAGTCCGAAGTCATCGGCAAGCTGGCGGTAGGCCTCCGCCGCCTCCAGCGGGCTGAGGTCGGCGCGCTGCACGTTCTCGATCAGCGCCAGCTCCAGCCGTTGTTGATCGCTGGCCTCGCGCACGATCACCGGCACTTCCCTCAGCCCGGCGCGCCGGGCGGCCTCCAGCCTGCGCTCGCCGGCAATCAGGGTGTACTTTCCGGGCCGGGCGCCCTCGGTCACAATGAGCGGCTGGATCACGCCGTGCTCGCGGACCGAGGCGGCCAGTTCCTCCAGCTCAGCGTCGTCAAAGCGGGTGCGCGGCTGGCGCGGATTGCGTGCGACGGCCTCCACCGGCGCGCTCGAAACGCCGGCCGGCACGGCGCTCTCATCTATCGGGATCAGGGCTTCCAGCCCCCGGCCCAGCCCTCGTTTCTGGCTCATCGGTCCGTGTCCTTCGTGAAATCGTGTTCCCGAAATTGGGGTGCGGGCGTACGCCCGCACCCCAATTTCGGGGCAGCCCTCAATCGGTCGGGTGATCTTGCCCCAGAATCTCTTCCGCCAGCGCCCGGTAGGCCAGCCCGCCGGAAGACGAGGGGGCATAGGCGGAGATGGGCAGCCCGTAGGAGGGGGCCTCGGCCAGGCGCACGTTGCGGGGTATGATACTCCGAAAGGTCTGGTGGGGGAAATGGCGCTGGATCTCGGCGGCGACCTGCGCCGACAGATTGGCGCGCGCGTCATACATGGTGAGCACCAGCCCGCGGATGTGCAGCCGCAGGCGCATGGCCTGTCGCAGCCGGTTGAGGGTGCCGGTCAGCAGCCCCAGCCCCTCCAGCGCCAGATACTCGCACTGGATGGGGATGATCAGCCCGTCGCGGGCGGCGACAATGCCGTTCAGGGTGAGCAGCCCCAGCGAGGGCGGGCAGTCTATCAAAATGTAGTCGTAGCGCGGGATCAGCGGCTCCAGCGCGGCTTGCAGGCGCAGGTGGCGCTCGGGCTGGTCCACCAGTTCCACTTCGGCGCCGG
>CAYZNA010000202.1:0-7067 GCA_964478665.1 uncultured Anaerolineales bacterium | reverse complement strand
AAAGTGCAGCAAGCCCAGAGCAATCCGGGCCAAGTTTGGGCTCTAAACTACAGCAGCGTCGTCGCGTACAAAAACACAATTGCCGCGCGTGCGCCGCGACAATACGCGGCGGAGACGGTCCCGCTTTGCGCCAATTGCACCAAGTATTCGCGAATTTGGTCTCGTGCAGCTTGCTCCGGCACGATCTGCGATTTGTTCAGCCACTCAAAATAATTCCGCTGTTGCTGTCCGTATGATTTCCGCGTGCCATAGGCCATGCCGCGCAAAACCAGTTCGTCGTCAGCGGCCTTGATGAGCGGATGCGGAGGGTTCGTCGTGAGGGGCTTGCCTGCGGCAAAGGGACGGCGGGGCCGTCGCGGCGCATTGTCAGACTTAGGCTTGACCTCTATCTGCGGTTCGCGCGGCTGAGGCGGCGTCGCGTTGACTTGCGTCAACTGCGCGCGCGCTGCGGGCGTGTCGGGAATCGTCCAGAACTTGCCAGTGGGATTCCACTGCCGCCCGGGGATTTGCTTGAGCGCGGCGACGATGGCGGCGTCATACTGGAACTTGACCACCAGCCGCCCTGCCTTGCCCGCTGAGGTTTCGACGCCTGCCATAGGCTGCCCTCAATGAAGGTCGCGCTGTGCGTCTCCCCGTCGCGCGCACTATACCATATAGGC
Source organism: uncultured Anaerolineales bacterium (assembly GCA_964478665.1). GTDB lineage: Bacteria > Chloroflexota > Anaerolineae > Anaerolineales > CAYZNA01 > CAYZNA01. Next base: position 6,408 of record CAYZNA010000202.1, on the reverse strand, counting down.
GCGTTCATGCGGGCCGACGGTCAGGAAGACGATAGTTTCGTCTGGCCGATCACTCACCCCAGACCTCGGCGTAGGAATACAGCTTGAGCTTGCCCTCCATCTTTCGATGAAGGATGTCGCGCAGATCGTCGTATAGCGGCGAATCCGGTTTGAGGCGGAAGACCTTGGCCTGTTGGGCGACAGCGCGTGTCAACTCTTCACGGACAATGCGGCGGATCATCGGCTCCAGCACGCGGGCCAGTTCTTTAGCGTTAGGTGTCTGCATTCTCCTGCCTTCGGCAGAGTTGAGGCATCAACGGCTACAACTCAAACAGGCGAAACGGCCACGGCCAGAGTCTTCAATCCGCGAACAATCGCTTCTTCTTCACTGGCACAGATGCCCTGCGTCAACAGGGTGTCCAATAGATGCCGAATGTCCGGACGCAGCAGCACGTTTCGCGCAATGCGCCTCGCGCGTTCTTCCAACAATGATTCTGAAAGTCCCGCTACGTCTCGATCAACGTCATCGGGTGAGAGCAGTTCTGCCCGGGACTCGTGGGCGCTGATATTGGCTACCATCGCTTCGGCTTCGGGCAGATGGCCTCTGAAATTGGTCAAATTACAACCCCTGCGCCACCACCCTCTGCCTCCCCATCTCAATCAACTCCCTCACCGCCTCGGCCAGCACCTCGCCCACCTTCACCGTCGGCGGCGGGGCGGTTTCGCCCTCGGCGGGCGGCTCGGTCAGTTCGCGCACGCGGGAGAGGCGCGCGGCCAGTTCGTCCGGCAGGCGGCCGGGTTCGACCAGATCGGCCTGTACCAGGCGCGGCGAGGGCAGGTCGCCGCCCGGCTCGTGGTCCTTGTGCAGGGCCAGCAGCGAGGAGAGCGCCCAGCCCAGGGCCTCGCGGATCGGCCGCAGCATCTCCTCCGGGAAGCCGCCTTTCAGCACCACCTCGGCCAGCGCCAGTCGTTTGGCGGCAAAATCCAGCCCCTCGCCGGCTTTCCGGATGCGGCGATGCAGCATCTCGCGGCCGCTCGCGCCGGCAGGGGAGGGCAGGGCGGGGGCGCGATACGGTTCGTCTTCCGGGCTGGCCGGGGCAGCCGGCAGCAGCGCGGTGAGCGCGCGGTAGCCCTCCTGCTCCATCAGGTGCAGGGTCGGGACGTCGGGCGCGAAGTACTCACCTATCACGGCTTCAATGGCCGGGCGCAGGTCGGCCGGGCCGCGGTCCACCACCACCAGCACGCCCGCTTCGGCGCCGGAGGGCGGCTTGCGGACCAGCAGCACACGGTTTGCAAGGCGGGCGACCAGCAGGTCGGCAAAGCCGCGCAGGGTGGGGGCCACCCGTCGGGCATCTTCGGCCGGCCGGGAGACCAGCTCGATTGGCGCCTGCTCCTCGGGCGGCGCACCGGCCTCGACTGTAGGCGCCAGTTCCAGCACCGGCTCGGCCGCCGGCGCGCCGAGCAGCTCGTCGAGCCGCTTGAGCAAGCCCTGCCCGGCGTCCTGAAAACTGAGGCGCTCCGGCGCTTCGTCCGTGCCAAACACGCCGGCGAACACGTTGCGCTTGGCGGCCAGCGTGTCCAGCATGCGCTCCTCGATGGTCCCCTGGGCGATCAGGTTGATCACGTGTACCGGGTTGGCCTGGCCGTGGCGGTGGGCGCGCCCGATGCGCTGTTCGAGCACCGCCGGGTTCCACGGCAGATCGAGGTTAACCACCAGGTCGGCGGCCTGCAGGTTGAGGCCCACGCCGCCGGCATCGGTCGAGAAGAACACGCGGCAGTCGGGGTCGTCGAAGAAACGTTCGATCAACGCGCCGCGTTTGGCCGAGGGCACGTCGCCGGTCAGGGTAACGTAGCCCAGGCCAACGCGCTTCACCACCGGCTCGGTCAGGGCCAGCATCCCGGACCATTGGCTGAAGACCACCGCCTTGTGGCCGTTGCTGGCGATCTCCTCGGTCAGGATTTGCCCCAGTTCGCGCAGTTTGGGCGCGGTCTTCTCGCGGTCTTTGGCGGGGATTTCCTTGTCGTGCAGGGCGAGGGCGTTGCAGATCAGGCGCATCTTGACCAGCGCCATCAGCAGCAGATCGTGTTCCTTCGGGGTAAGCGGGCGGCGCTTCGAGATGGAGAGCAAACGGGCCAGGGTCTCGCGGAACTCGTTGTAGGCCTTCCATTGCGGGTCGGTCATCTCCACGAAGAAGTGGTTATCAATGCGCGGCGGCAGGTCTTTCAGCACCTCGGAGCGGGTGCGCCGCAGGGAGTAGGGCGCGATGGTGGCGCGCAACTCTCCGAAATTCTTGTAGCCGAGCACCTTGTACGAGTTTTCGTCGCGCTGTTCCAACTCGTAGAAGCGATCGTTAAAGTGCCACAGCGGGCCAAGGATGCGCGGGTCAAGGAACTGAAAAATCGAGTACAGCTCGTCGAGCCGGTTCTCCAGCGGTGTGCCGGTCAGCACGAAGGCGTAGCGGCTCTGCAGTCGTTTGACCGCGGCCGCGGTCTTGGTGCGCCAGTTCTTGATTCGTTGGGCCTCGTCAAGGATGATCAGGTGCGGGCGCAGCCGCTCCAGCTCATCCTCGTCGCGCCGCACCAGCTCATAGTTGAGCAATGTGAAGAACGAGTTCTCACGATACAGCTTGCGCCGCGCGGCCAGCCCGCCCTCCACCACGGTCACCGGCAGGGAACTGAAGCGCCGGATCTCGCGCGCCCACTGGTGCTTGAGCGAGGCCGGGGTGATCACCAGCACGCGCTGAATATCGCGCAGCTCTTTGAGCAGGGCTGCGGCGGCAATCGCTTGCACGGTGTTGTGGCACAGCATCCCGGCGGCGACGAAGTTGTGATGCTCGGCTATCTCAAAGTCATATACCCATCCCTCGTACTCTACCTCCCCAATCTCGGCGACATGGGCATAGAAGACTTGTCGGCCAATCACCTCGGACAGCCGCGCGCGCTGCTGTTCCAGATAGGCGTGGTCGAGAGCGGCATAGTTGGCGAGGGTCCGGGACGTCCATTTGGAGCCGGGCAAACGCCGGTAGCCGGCCTCCGCTTCGCCGGAAAGAATCCGGTCGAGCGCCCCGACGACAGCCGTGACGCTGGCGCGAGCGAGTTCTTGAGAGCCGGCCGCCGAGGGCGAAACCGGGCTGACGCCGAAATGCCGTTTCGGTAGTCCGGTGCGTTCGGCCATTTCGATTAGCATGTCGCTGGCAGGGATGCCTTCGACATTGGTGTTGGCCGGTTGATCGCAGATGGCCTCAAGTCGCCGCTGCTTGTCTTCGTCGGAGAAGCCGACCTCGCGCAAGAAGTGACGGGCAGCGTTGCCGCCGAGAGTGCCGGAGTGATAGGTTCGCCAAATGCCGGAGCCATTCGTGGCCCGCTTCTGCTTCTGCGCGCAACGCAGCCAGATGCCGCATCGCCGCAACAGAACGCTGATCTGCTGCATAAGCCAGCCGGAGGCCGACGAAATCTCCACGCTCCTCATGCTCGCCACTGCCGAGGCCTCGGCAGAAAAGAACTCGCGCAGAAACAGCCGAATCGTCTTCGGACCGGCCTGCATGATGAAGTCCGGAATGGATTTGCCGGCCGATTTTTCGCCCCACCCGTAGCCCTGCTCCGCGAGGAAACGCTGGTAGTCGCGGCTGCTCAGCGTCAGGTAGGCGGCTTTGCCAGGCGGCTGGTACACAGCCAGGCTGTTCATCTGAAGACCAAACTTCTCGCCAATCCGCCGGGCAGACTCTCGCAACTGCTCGAGCCGGCGCGTATCCTTTTGCGTAATATTCACCGTCGCGCGGCCGGTGAGTTCGTAGCCCTCGGCGATCTGCCAGGCCAATAGCATGACAAGGTCCGGATCTGCCTCGGGGCCGTTCCACTCAAGATGGCCGGGAACACAGACGACATCGCCGGGCCGAAATCGCTCGCTCCAGCCATCGCGCAGGAGCAACTTGTGGCGGCGTGTGAGCAGTAGTTCGCTGCCGTCGTCAAGCCGCACCCGGCGCATTGGTTCTTTAACCCGTTGCCGGTACAACCGGGTGATGGGGGTCTGGATTATTCTTCCCTGAGCGTCCAGCGCGTTGACCCACAAGGGCGCGGTCGGCTCAGCCCATTCGCCTTCCGCGTCGCAAGCCATCGCACCGGCGAACTTATCCCACAGTGTTGCCGCACGCAGCAGTGTGCCATTGACGAACACAGGCGTTTCCGGGCCTACGCACTTGCCCAATCCCATATCGTCGGCCAGCATGGCCCGCCGGCCAAAGACCAGATGCATCGCCCCTTCTTGCTGATACGGGTAGAGCTTTGTGGCCAGCACGCCAAAGCTGCGGTGCCCCGACTGCACCTGCTCCAGAAACCACTCCTTCTGCCGCTGCACCGCCTCGCGGTCTTGCAGCAACTCGAGGTGCTCGCGCACCGCCTCGTCCACCCGCACGTACTGGCGATGGCGCGCCGGGAGCGCCTCCAGCGCCGCCAGCAGCGCCGGCAAACTGAGCAACGGGGCGCCGGTCAGCACACCGGTCGGGTCAAAGTGGCGGGCGAGGACCTCGCGCACCGCCGGAACGCGCGGCAGCGGCAGCCCGACTCGCACGGAGATGTCCTCGCCGTAACGCAGGTAAACCGTGCTCGCCGGGGGGCGCTTTGCCGCCAGCGCGGCCAGCTTCTGCTCGCCGTGCTCCTTCCGGAGGTACAGCAGCACGCCCTCGATGTGTTTGCACGTCCCAATCAGGTTCGACTTGTAGTCGGCGCAAGTGCACGAGTTCTGCAGCTCATCCAGCGAGCGCACGTCCACCCGGTAGGTCTGCCCCGAAGTGGACGATACCTCGAAGGTGCTGAAAAGGGGGTGCCGGCCCTTGTTGGCGACCTTCGTGATTTCCTCCAGCGCGCGCTGGCGGCGGCGGTCAATTTGCTTCTGAATGTCGGACATGGCGTTACTCCGCGGGGTTGAAGTGCGGCTGCGTTGGGCCCGGGGCCGACCCTGAGTGTAGGCCGGCTGCTGTCGAAAGTCAAGCGAGAATGAGCGCCAGCCACAGGGCCAGCCCGGCCAGCGAGAGCTTCCACCCGACCGACCACGCGCGCGGCGCGTAGACAAACTCCACCGTGTGCTCACCCTCCGGCAGGACCACCGCGCGGAACATCACGTCCGCCCGCAGGATGGGCGCGGGGACCCCGTCCACGCGGGCGGTCCAGCCGGGGTAAAAAGCGTCGGTCAGGATGAGGATACCTGGCCCGGCGGCCTGGACCCGAACCCTCTCGGCCTCGTACCCCAACGTGGTCCCCGCGTGGGGGGCCTCTTCCCCGGCCCGGACCGGGGTCCCCTCCGGGGCGGCCAGCAGGGCTGCGGAGGCCGGGTCAAAGTCCGGCGCGGAGAGAGCGGCCCGGGCCGCGGCATCGTCCGGGACCACGGTAGCCTCGGGGACCACGAAGGCCCGCGGCAGGGCGCCCGGATTCTCGTAAATCTTCACGTCGCCGGAGTGGACCAGCCGGAAGGGGCCGAGGGTCAGGCTCTGGAAGGCGCCGCTGCGCTCGTCCACCAGCGTGGCTGCGCGCACGGTAAGAAAATCGCGCGCCAGCACGGTCAGCGAGCGGGGGGTGAGCGGGCTGCCAAAGGCGACCGCTGCCACGCCGTCCGGCCCCGGCGCGGGGATGGGCAGGGGCGCGTTCCAGCCGTTTTCTCCCGGCAATTGCGCATAGCCAATAAGGTCAGGCCAGCTTCCCGACCGGCGCCAGCCAAGGTCGAGCAACAGCCGCAGCGCTGTGGCCTGAAAGCGGGGCAGCCGCCCGATGGGCAACGCCGCCCCGCGCCCCAGCTCTTGCGAAAACTGCACATCGTAGTACACGCCGGCAATCCAGCGGTCGTCCACTTTGTCAGTGATCAGGTAGCGCACCCCCACCAAGTCCAACAGCGCGACGGGCGGCGCCTGAGTCAGATTTTCACGCAGGCGGCCGTCAGCGGTCGCCTCGCCGCCGGGAAGCAACAGCCGGGAGAACTCGGCGTAATTGCGCAGGGGCAAAATGCCCCCATCGAAGCCATCCACCGCCGGGATGCGCCACGCCAACGGCAGGTTGGGGCTGAGCACCTCTTTGTGCTTGGTGTCCACCACCGCCTGGGTGATCTCCGGTGCGGGCAGTTGGCCGTCCCACGCGCTGTGCAGCTCGGCCAGGTCGCCGGGGTCGAACTGAAGCGCCGACATCGAAAGAAAGCGACCGGGCGGGGCGCCCGCTGCGTTCGCGGCCAGCAACTGGGTCATGGCCGGGCGGATGCTGCTCCACGCCTCAGGGAAGGTAGGGTGGTTATACGGCAGCGCCCGCGTTCCGGCAAACAGCTCGATCAGGCACACGGCGCCCATCCCCGCGCTCCGCCTCCAATCCCCAATCCCCAATCTCCAATCCCCAATCCCCAATCTCCAATCTCCAATCTCCAATCTCCAATCCCTGCTCCCCGACGCCCTC
>CAYZNA010000201.1:2642-7071 GCA_964478665.1 uncultured Anaerolineales bacterium | reverse complement strand
CCGCGGCGCTCAGCTACGCGGTTGAGCTGCTGGATACAGAGCTGTTCTATACTCTGCCGGCGCTCGCGGCATGATCGTGCGATTCCTGATAGATGCCGATCTGCCCAGGTCGGTGGCACAGGTGATCCGTCAACGTGGGCACGAGGCGGTAGATGTGCGCGACATTGGACTGCGCTCCGCGAAGGATGCTGTGATTGCAGAGCACGCCCGTTCGGAGGGGTACTGTCTGCTCACCGGCGACCACGACTTCTCGGACATTCGGCGGTATCCCCCTGAGCAATATGCGGGAATTGTGGTCCTGCATCTGCCACGGACAGCGACCTCTCCATACATCAACCGACTCCTCGACAGTTTCTTGCAGAACGAGGCAGCACTGGTACAGATCCGCGGCAGACTCGCCATCGTCGAGCCTGGACGCGTCAGGATCAGAGGCGCACACTAGCCAGCGGCGAACTAGCCGAAGGCGACCCTTGCCGCCCGGGCTACCCGGTCTCTGGCATCGTCCGCATCCCAACCGCGCCGTTGCCTCGTACGCTCGCGGTGCTGCCGGTGGCCGAGGGGGCCTGCCGGGAGGTCGTCTCCCTGCCAATGTACCCGGAACTGACCGACGAGCAGGTGGAGCGGGTAGTTGCCGCAGTGAATGACTTCCCCTATAATTGAAACATGCCTTCTCCATTCCCCGGCATGGATCCATACTTTGAGGACCCGGAGATCTGGAGCGATTTCCACGGTGCGCTGCCAGTGGAAATCCGCGGCCGCCTCAATGAAGTGATCCGCCCGCGCTACGTGGCCCGGCTGGTGCCGCGCGTTACGTACGAAATGGTCGAAATCGCCGAGACCCGCATGATCCGCCCGGACGTGGGCATATACCAGCAGGGGCGCCCGCCACGACGAGTGGCCGAAGTGGCCACCGCAATTCCCCCTGCCCCAGTGGAGAGCGTGGTAGCCTACGAGCTTCCGTTGCGTCTGATTACAGTGGAGGTGCGCCGCACGAGCACGCTGGAGCTGGTGACCGCCATCGAGATGCTCTCGCCAGTGCACAAGCGAGCCGGGCACGAGGCCTATCTGGAATACCGGCGCAAACGGCGCGAACTGCTGCGATCCGCCGCGCATTTGATGGAGATTGATCTGCTGCGCGGGGGCAGGCGCCCGCCGCTGGAACGCCCGGTGCCGCCCGCACCATACTACGTGGTCCTCAGCCGCGCCGATCGCCGGCCGCAGGTGGAGGTCTGGCCCATTCAATTGGCCGACCCCCTGCCGGTGCTGCCGGTGCCGTTGCTGGAACCGGATCCGGACGTACCGCTGGACCTCGGGGCGGCGGTAGTCGCGGTGTACGACCGCGCCGGCTACGCCGACCTGATTGATTATCGCCCGCCCCCGCCGCCTCCCTGCCTCTCCGATGCCGAGGCCCTCTGGCTGGACGAGCGACTGCGAGCGCAGGGGTTGCGCTGACCGGGGCCGCCGCTCCGAGCGGCGCCGCCCGGCGGCCTGAAAAGAAAAGGAGTGCGAGCGGCATCTGCCGCCCGCACTCCCTGCTTGTGCGGGAACTTCCCGGACGTGTCTCCTCAATAATCTGGGGCGCATGGGGATGCGCCCCCTACGCAGGGAACGCATACATCGCGGCGCTCGGAAACCTGCTGGAAAGCGGATGCGCCCCCTACGCAGGGAACGCATCCCCATACGTTCCCCCGGAATAATGAGAAGGCACTCCCGGACGTATCTCGCGCGACGCTCAGCCCTTCAGAAACTCGTCCAGCACTGCCCGGCTGATGCGATAGGCGCTGCCGATTTTGCGGGCCTTGAGTTCGCCGGCTTCGAGCATGGCGGCCACGTCCGCCTCGCCCACCCTGAGGTAGGCGGCGGCCTCGGCCGGGGTCATCACGTCCGGCACCGCGGCGGCAGCCGCAGCAGCCGGGGTCGCGGGGGCGGCCGCGGCGGGCGGGGGCGCCTGCATCCCCTGCTGGAAGGTCTGGGTCATCAGGTTGCCGATCCCCATGCCGGCCCCGATTCCGGCGGTCAGGCCGGCGCCGCCGCTGGGATTGCTGGCCGCGTCGCGCATGGCGTCCGCCGCCTGAAGTTGGGTGTAGGTAGCCATGTCCAGCATGCCCATGGCCCGCAGTTCTTCGGCTGATTTTTCGGACGGTTTGAGGTTCTCGATGTAGAAGCTCTTGAGGGTCAGGCCGATAGCCTTGAAATCATCCTGAACTTTGGCCCGCACCCCGGCGCCCAGTTCTTCGGTCAGGCCGATCAACTCCACCACCGATTTCTTGGCGGCGGTTTCGCCCAGCAGGTCCTGAAGCTTGGAGAGCATCATGGAGCGCAAGCGGCCCTGGATGTCGCGGGTGCTGTAGGCGCCGGTGGCGCCCACGATCTGGGCCACGAACTGCTGCGGGTTGCTGACCTGGAAGCTGTAGCTGCCAAAGCCCTGCAGCAGCGCCACCCCCAGGCCCATGCCGGGGTTGCGCACGATGATGGGCTGTGGCGTGCCCCACTTCTGATCGGCAAACTCGCGCACCGCCACGAAGTAGACCTCGGCCGTGAAGGGGCTGCGGTCGTTGAACGCCTTGCCGATGAAGTCAATCAGATAGGGGATGTTGGCAGTGGTGATGGTGTGCCGGCCAGGGCCGAAGGTATCCAGGGCCTTGCCATCGCGAAAGAACACGGCGGCCTGCGACTCGCGCACAATCACCTGCGAGCCAACCCGAAAGTCGCCCGATCCGGCCTCCGGGAAGCGGTGGACGATCTCCTGCCGCATCTCGTCCGGATATTCCACTACGTCAAATATACGAGCCATGAGTATTCCTCCTTAGAAGTCTGGTCCCTTGCTCAGGCGGCGCCGGTTAGAACATGGACGCGCTTGTCGAACAGGTTATTGCATTCCTGCGCCAGGGTGGTCAGGTGGCGCAGAGCCGCGGGCAGCCCGACCTCATCCGCCAGCGAGGCTTCCACGTTGTCCACGGCTGAGGTCACCGAGGTGAGGTGCTCCAGCAGCGCGTTGTCGTAGGCGTACAACGCAGCCAGTTCCTTCTCGTTGACCTTCACCGCGTCAAACAGTCCGGAATAGCCATAGGAAGCGGTCTTGACCTGGTCAATAAAGGTGCGCAGCTTGATCGCCGCGGCCTCCAGCCGGTCCACGTGCTCGATGCCGCCCTCCTGAATCAGATCGCGCTGCAACTGCGAGATGCGGCCCCACTGCTCCTCGTAGCTGCGAGCGATAGTCTCGCGCAGCAGCCGGTCGGCCTGACGGCGGTCCTCCCGCTCCCGATAGCCGCTGTAGCCGGGAATCTTGCTGGCCAGCTTCTCCAGCATGTTCCGGCCTTCTTCAATCTTGCCAAACAGATCAGTCATGGTTTCCCTCCGCCAATTCGTGGAACGTGAAAACGTGAAACGTTAGAACGTGGAACGTTAGAACGTGAACGGATCACGGCAGAAAATACTCTGTGCCGCAGTACGAACACCTCAGCACGCCCCTGCCGGCCAGGTTCAGCTCGCCACCGCAGTGCTTGCACTTGTCCAGGTTTCGCAGTTGCGCTGCCTCTGCGGAGTATAACACGCCTTCGTCCCAATTGATAAAGCCGCTGAACACGCCCATGCCCACCAGGCTGTGAATCCAGCCCTGCACCTGATCGCGGCTGGATTTCAGCTCCAGCACCAGGTCGGAGACGGGCACCTGGCCCCGGCTCTTGACGATATCAAGCACCTTGCGCATTTTCGCGGTCTCTTCCCCGGCCTTCGCCTCTTGCCCGCTGCGGACCACGAGGAAGACCCCGACGCCAATCACCGGCAGCACCACCACCGCCAGCAGTCCGCCCCCGAGCAGCGCCCCGGTCACTTGCAGCGACCCGCCGCGCCCCAACACCCCGGCAGCCAGCCACAGCCCGCCAATCAGCCCGAGCGCAGCCCCGCCGAAGATCAACAGAATTCCGACCACTCTTCCGCTTTTCACATTGCCTCCCGGTTCGCACAATGCAGGCTACAGGAGCAGGATGCAAAGCCGCGCTTCCCACTTCCTTCTTCCTGCTTCTTGCTTCCTTCTTCCTACTTCCCACTTCCTTCTTCCCTTGTCTTCCCATAGTCCGCCGGGCATCGACTTCAGGAAAAGAAGCGCTCATACTCGTCGTGCCTGCCAGTCCAGAACCACGTTACCCGATCCCCTGCAAGAACACCAACGGCGCGGCAGGCGCGCGTTATTCTCACTACCCAGATGTCCTCCTCGCGGTTGATGCACTTGAAGTGCAGCGAGGGATGAAATGGGTTCTCCGCCCACAGACGGTAGGCTTTCCTCGCGCTCCGCTTCGTATCCTCATCCAGACGCGCGTAAGCCGCCCAGAATGATGGCAGAGTAGCAGACCTCATAGTTGGTCATAGTCCATCAGTTCTGCGAGGCCCCGAGCAATTTCCTGCCTGGCGCGTCGGGCGGCGGCCACGA
>CAYZNA010000201.1:0-2632 GCA_964478665.1 uncultured Anaerolineales bacterium | reverse complement strand
TCCCTGTTGAAGTAGAGATAGGCTTTTACGGTTTTGTGGCTGTGTTTTCTTGAAGAGGACCTCCCATCGTTGGTCGTCTCTCAACTCTTCAAGGTACTCACGCAGATGGTCCACCACCTGCTCCTGCACCGGTTCCGGCAAAGCCTCCATCATCAAGGTCATTGTTGCAATCGCTGTAGATTCCATAGTCGTCTTTCTCCTATCCAAATCCGCGCCCCCCGCCGCCGCCGCCGCCGCCGCTGGAGAAGCCCCCGCTGCTGAACCCGCCGCCCCCGCTCCAGCCGCTGCTGCCGCTGCTCTGCGGCACGGACCCCAGCACCCGCCCGGCGCTATTGAGCATGTTGGTCAGGCCGGTGCTCATGCTCTGCAGCCCGCCGGCCATACCATCGGACATGCCCTGCAGACTCGGCACGCCGCCGGCTGCGGACGGGCGGGCCGGGGAGGCAAGTCCCCGGCGGGCCGCGCCGGGCACGCCATGCCCCCAGCCGTAGGGGACGTACCAGCCGGGCACCGGCGCGCCCTCCACACGCGAGAACTTGCTCACCCAGCTCTGATCTATCCCGAAGGCAATGGCAAAAGGCAGGTACCGGTCGAACAACTCACCGGCGGATTTCAAGTCGGTCAGGGTCTCGATCTTGCGCAGGTATTTCTCAAACGCCTTCCACCTGGCGGCCTCTTCGGCGCCGCGCCGGGTCTTGGCCGGCATGCGTCCGCCCACGGTCATCAGACCCAGGCCAAGAATCGCCAATCCGCCAAACGGGCAGGCAATCGCGCCGGCGTACTGGCCCAGCGCGGGCAGGGCAAAGAAGCCCAGGACCACCGTGCCCACCAGAAAGGCGATGCCCCAGCCACGGTAAGCCGAGCGGGTCTTCTCCGGGCTGCGGGTGAAGAACTCGCGGCTCACCAAATCGTCGTACAGGGCGGTCTGAATGGCCGGCAGGCTGGTATAGAACTTCTGACGCAAGTCGTTCAGCTTCACCTCTCGAATGCCCTTGCGGAACACGCCGCGCACCACCAGTCCCTCAAAGTGAGTCAGACCGCCGAACTCCTTCTTTCGGCGGAACACGTGATCGGTAGAGTGCGTGCCAAAGGCGCCCTTTGTGCGGGTCTCCTCCATCTCGAGGTAGCCCCGCCGGGCCAGGTCCACCAGCGTGGCTACAATGTCGCGCATGTCGGCGCGCTCGTCCACCAGCGTACCGATCACGCCGGGAGGTAGGTCGCCGGGCGGCTGGGAAAGGTATTCCGGCACCGGTCCTACCTGTGGATCGCGCCCGCGCAAGTACCACAGCAGGTACACCGCCAGCGGCGCCGCCAGGGCCAGCAGCGCGCCGAGCGCGCCCAGCAGCAAGTTTGCAATCGGGCGCACGTGCAAATCGTAATACTCGCTCTGGTCAACCCCCGCCTGCCACGCCGGCTTGACCGCCGGGACCACTCCATGAGTGAACTCGACTCCGACCTCCAGGCTATCGCTGCCGTACAGCCCTTGCTGCGCGACGTAGGTCACCGAATTGCCGGGGGCATTCTTGGTCCAGTGAGCCGCCACGCCGGCCGAATCGACGATCTGAAACCGGGCGCCGGCCGGCAGGTTGACCGTCACCTGCGCGTCCTGAATGGGAAAATCGCGCTCGCCGGAGATGGCAATCCACTGCAACTTGTCGCCGCCCTCATAGATGCGCACCGCGCCCCGGACCGCGTACGACAGCACATACGTGTGCGTGCTGTTGGCAGTTGCGGGGAAGTACCAGCGGATGTCGAGCTTGCCGCCCGCTTCCTCGGCGGTGAAAGTGTAGGGCTGTGTGCCGCTCCCGCGCTGGCCGAACAGGTGCCGCCCGCCCTCGCTCACCGCCACTTCGCTAATCCCGCCGGTCTTATCCAGCGGGATGCTGGCGTAGCCAAAGGTGAACGATCCCGAGGTGAAGGTGATGGTCTGGGTCTCCACCACCCGCAGGGCGCCATCGGGCTGGACGGTGAGGCTGACGTCGTAGCGGTCCCAGAACAGCGTTTTAGACTGGGCGCGGGCCTGCCCGGTGGGAATGGCCCACAAAAACAGCGCCAGCGTTGCCAGCGCCGCGATCAAGGTACGGAAGAGTCGGTGTGTGCTCATAGATGATCCCTTTCACGGAGATTATAGCCGGGCGCGGCGGGGGCGCAAGTCGGCCTCCACCCCGGCATCCGCATCTCCTCCCCGCCGTCCCGATTGCAGCTAGTTGACTCAGGCGAAAATCGGCCTTATACTGGTACACAGGTCCCGCTGTTGGTTCCCTGGAGGGTTGCGACCATGAAACGCCTGCTTGCGCGCGTCATTCACTGGCTGGTGATCCTGTCCATTGCCCTGCTGCCCGGCTTCCCGCCGGGAGCGGCGGAGCCAGACTGACACACCGATTTCCCCCGGCCGATCCGGTCTGGCAAGTATTCAGTAGTCTCTCGTCGGTGCGCCCGCCATGCCAACCCTTGCCAACATTGACGGTTTTCGTTTCTTTTTCTGGAGCCTCGATCTCGGTGAGCGCCCTCACGTTCATGTAGAAGGTCACGGCGGCAAAGCCAAATTCTGGCTCTCGCCAGTGGAACATGCTTCCTCAAAGGGCCTGAAAAAGTATAACTTCCCGGTTTCAGACCCTAAGGGTCTCGAAGA
>CAYZNA010000200.1:6194-7072 GCA_964478665.1 uncultured Anaerolineales bacterium | reverse complement strand
GACCCACGCCTTAAAAGGGCGTTGCTCTACCAACTGAGCTAGCGGCCCAAAAACAACAAAATAGTGAGCCCGTGTAACAAAGGTGTACCTCATTGTCAATTGAAAGGATGGTGCTTTAAACCTTTTTTGTTTGACAACTTCGTCAATATTTCTAAAATGCCGCAACGATTTTAGATATTTCAAAGACAACCCTAAGGAGGGGCTTATGGCAAACGAAACATTGGTAGTAGTATCGAAGGTGAAGGAGTACGTGAAGGAAAAAGGCCTGCAGACATCTGAAACGGCAGTCGATGCATTGTCAGCGGCGGTCCGCGAATTGCTCGACAAAGCAGCGGCCAGAGCAAAAGACAATGGCCGTCAGACGATCAAGGACAGAGATATTTAAAAGTTCATCTACAACCCAGACAATCGCTCGTCAGATTGCAGGTTTCAACTGAACCGTTATGATCAACCTTCAGATCGCCGCCGCATGTAACATTGCCGAGGTAGGGGGCGCACGCTTCGCGCCATGCGCGCCACGGCGAGAACCGCCAGCGCGCCGGCCAGAGACAGCGCGGCGTACATGCGCGCCTCCTGCCCGTAGTACACCTGAAAGGGGGAGACTGCCGCCAGCAGCCCGCCGGCCGCCGCCACCCGACCGCCGAACAACGTGCGCCCGATGGCGTAAATCACCGCCACCGCCAGCAGCCCGAGGAAGGCCGACGGCAACCGCACCGCCAGCGGCGACTGGCCAAAAACCTTCATCCAGCCGTCGAGCGCGGTGTCGAACGCCTCGCGGAGCCCCGGCGCCGTCAACGTCCGTGCGAGGTCCTCGGGGGTCAGGGGCCGCTCCCCGACCGTCTTCCCGATGCTCTTGGCCAGGCGCTCCTTGTTCTTCG
>CAYZNA010000200.1:3610-6184 GCA_964478665.1 uncultured Anaerolineales bacterium | reverse complement strand
CGCAGCTCGAGCGGCGACTGGCCAGACGCCTTCCGCCGGCCGGCGAGCGCGGTGTAATATGGAGTCGGAGGCACGTCTGCGGCGACGCCCCCGGCCGGGGTGAGCGTGCCGCGAAGCATGGCCGCCGGCCCTTGCTGCGCGAACAGCACCGCGAAGGCCTCGTCGTACCACAGCGAGCGGGACTCCAGCCCCGCTATGCGCAGCCCGGCGGCCAGCAGCAATATCAGGGTCGGGGCCAGCAGGCCGGTCCCCGTGCGGATGATGGTCCGGGCAGAGGGAATCATGGCGGGGTGAGGGTGTAGAGCAGGTAGGCGTCGCCGAAGTTCTCGAGCAGGTGCATCTGGCCGGTCTGCAATTGCGCCAGTTCCCGCCAGTCGTCCGCAGCAAAGGGATTGTCGCCGGCCCCTTGCAGCACCCGCGCGCCGAGGGCGTACACCAGCACGTGGCTGATGCCCTGCCCGCGCCAGGCGGCCGCGAGGTCCGCCGCCGTGCCGCCCGATCGCCGGGCGTGGTACCAGTTGTCCAGAATGCCATCCGGCAGGCAACGGTCAGGGGGGCAGAAGTAGGTGCGCGGCTCGAACAAGAATAGCACGCGGCTGCCGGCGGGCAAGTCCTGCACCGCGTGCAGCGCGCCGTAATACCAGCCCAGCCGCTGATAGCGATAGTCCTCTTCGCTGAGCGTGCCGGCCAGCACCGGCAGCACCTGATTGTGGAGCAACTCGCCGGCGGCCTGCACTGCCGTGAGCGCAAGCGTGAGCAGCACCGCCGCCAGCGTCACCCGGTACACCGAGAAGGCCGGCAGGGTCAGCGCCCGCAGGCCCAACAGGCCCACCGCCGCCACCACCGCCAGCGGCGGCAGCACCGGCAGCAGCAAGCGCGGCTGGACCAGCAGCCGGGAGGTTGCTGCCCCGGCCAGCCAGCACAGATACAGCACCAGCGCAAACAGCAGCGCATCGCGCAGCCAGCGCCGCGCTGAACGTGCCCGCCAGCCGAGGGCGGCCGCCGGCAACAACATCAAAAACAACGGCCCGAGCGTGGCGTGCCAGACATCGGTGCCTTCCGCCCCCAGCAGCGACATGATGAACGGCGCCGTGAGCAGCTTTGTGGGATCGCTGGCCAGCAAACCGGTGCCGGTCTGACTGTACCACGCCGCGCGGATGCCATCCCAGCCGCGCCCGGCAAACAAAAAGGGATAGAAGGGATTGCCGGCCAGCAGCGCGTTCTTGACCAGCCACGGCAGAGCCACCGCCAGCGCCGGCAGGCCGAGGGCCAGCGCGTTGCGCAGCAGTTGGCGCGGCTGCGAGGCGACGAAAACCAGCCCCAGCGCCAGTCCCACCACTCCGGCGGTGTATTTGGTGCCAAAGGCCAACCCCGCCAGCACCCCGGCCAGGGCCAGCGCCGGGCGCCGGCCCGACTCCCGCCAGCGCAGGGCCGCGGCCAACGCCG
Source organism: uncultured Anaerolineales bacterium (assembly GCA_964478665.1). GTDB lineage: Bacteria > Chloroflexota > Anaerolineae > Anaerolineales > CAYZNA01 > CAYZNA01. The sequence goes on along the minus strand of CAYZNA010000200.1, from coordinate 4,738 downwards.
CCGAGGCGTACAGGCTGGTGGCGGCGTCGGTGTACGCCCATCCCATCAACCCGGGGTAGGTGGCCGCGCTGAGCAGCACCGCGCAGGCCAGCCAGCCCGCCCGCGCGCCCCCACCGGCCTCCCGCCCCCAGCCCCACACCAGCAGCAGCGTCAGCATGCCAAAAACCCAGTGGATGACGGCGGGCGCCCGGTCGCTGCCGAGCAGCATGGCCCACGCATACAGCAGCTCCACACCCTGCGGATAGCCGGTCTCGGGCAGCCAGGGGTCCACGCGCAGATGACCGGCGGCGAGGTCGGCGCGCGGGCCGGTGAGGTGATACAGCAGCGCATCCCACGCAGTGGGCGGGGCAAGCGCGTTCAGCAGCGCCACGCCGGCCATAAACGCGACAAAGCCGGCCAGCAGCCACTCGACCCGGCCGCGGGGCCGCAGGTCTCCCACGGCGGCGCGCAGGTCCCGCAGCCACGCCAGCGCCGGGCGCCCCACCGCCAGCGCGAGCAAGGACAGCACCGCCCACGCCACCGGCGCCCGCAGCGCGCCGGCCAGTCCCAATCCCAGCCACGCCAGGCCCAGCAATCCCAGCCCGAGCGCACTTTCCAGCACCAGTCGCTCCAGGGGCGCGCCCCTGCCGCCGGCGGCCAGCGCGCCAGCAGCCCGGCGCCCGCTGCCGGCCCCGGCCAGCGCGATGGCGCCGGCCACCAGCGCCGCCCACAGGGTGCGACCGGCGCTTGCGGCCTGTTCCGGGCTGACCGGCTTGTGATACACGTAATACGCGGCCAGAATCCCGGCGGCCCACAGCAGCGCCGCGACGGCCACGGCGCCGGGCGTCGGCGCGCGCCGGGTCATGCGCCCTCCGCCTGGCGGAGCGGCGTCTCAAACAGCAGCGCCGCCAGCAATGGAATCGTAAACGCCAGCGTCCCGCCCACGCCGTTTCGCGCAAAGCCACCGGCAGTCGAACGCGGGACGGCTTGAATAAAGCGCGGGAGGTGATCGTAGATGAACGACGCCGTAACAATTTTGCCCTGCGCCCAATCCGTGCCGACCAAGCCCGCCAGCGCGATTGCCGCGCACACGAACACGAGCCACACCGTTGCCCACGCGAGATCACGGCGCGTGGCGATCGCATTCAC
>CAYZNA010000200.1:0-3600 GCA_964478665.1 uncultured Anaerolineales bacterium | reverse complement strand
TGGCTGCTCCACCGACCCCTGCACGGTGGCCAGAAACAGCCACCACTCCCCCACCAGATACAACAGCAGGGCAGCGAGCGCGGCCAGCAGCCCGGCCCGCCCCCACCGCTCCTGCCACAGTCGAAAGACCAGCAGCGCCGCCGGGAACATCACCACGTAGTTGGTGGTGGCGGTGCGGAAGGCGATCAAATTGGTGATCACAATGGTCAACGCCGCCGCCCACTGAAAGGCGCGCCCCTGCCGCCGGCGGGCGCGCCACCACGCCCACAGCAGCACCCCGGCCAGCCCGGCGCTAACCAGCCACTCGCCCGGCGCGCCCATCCCTGGCAGAAGGCGCGTGGTGAGGAGGTTCACCGGCGAACCGATGTCGGTGTAGGTCGTATAGCTGCGAATCTGCGCCGCCATCTTCAGCGGCCAGTCCGGGATCAGCGCCAGACTCCCGCCCAGCAGCGCCGCCATCGCCCCGACCGTCCAGCCGATCAGCTTCCAGCGCCGGGCGGTGACCGCCCACGCCAGCAGCAGCGGCAGCAGCAAAAAGGGCATCTGCGGCTTGCTGGTGGAAAGCGCCAGCAGCACGCCGGCCAGCGCATCGCGCCGCGTGTGAATGGCCAGCAGCCCGCCGGCCATCAACAGCGCCACCACGCCGGCTGTCTGCCCGTTCACCACCGTACGCACCCCGTGGTACCACAGCAGGCTGTACAGCGCAGTCAGGCCGAGCAGCCAGAGCGGCGGCTTCCAATCGGCCAGCGCGAAGCCGGCCACGGCCAGCCCGGCCATGCAACATTCCAGCACAGTCATCCACAGCGCGCGCGCCAGCGGATAGGGCAAAAAGGCGGTGGGCGCAAACAGCAGCATGGAGTACAGCGGGTAAGCGAAGTGCGCCTTGTCTTCGCCCAGGTCGTCCGCCGGGCGACCATAGATCATCCGCTGGCCGGCCAGACTTACCTGCTCGGAATATGGGTCCACTCCGGCGGTCAGCCACGCCTGGGCGCCCACCCAACGGCTGAGGAAATCGTTGCCGCCGGGGTAACGCAGGGTGAAAGTGAGGTACTGCACCCACGTCCCTGCGGCCAGCAACAAGGCGACCAGGGCCGCCGCCAGCGCGCCCTGCATCCGCCGGCTAGGTCCCATCGTCCCCCCGCTCTCGATGCAAGTCCCACAGCGCAGCCAGGGGGACGACGGCGCCCCAGCGGAAATCGCCACTGACGAGGAAGGCCAGCCAGCCGATCCAGCCCGCCAGCCACGTCCGCCAGCGGAGCGCTGGTTCGGCCAGCAACGCGAAATCGTAGGGATGGATAACGGGGTTGGCGGCCAGCCCGCCGATCAGCAGCGCGCGCCAGCTCCCGACCCGCCAACTCCAGACGCCCAGCCCGGCCGCCAGCGCCAGCGCCGCCCACACCCAACCCCGGCCAGAGCCTACCAGCCCGAAGACCGTGGGCGCGCGCGACATGGCTTCCCACAGCGGGCGGCGGTGCGCCAGCCACTCCCCTACCCAGCCTGGTCGCAGGGCAAAGAACGGGCTGTAAACCAGCGCCAGTGTCCCGGCAAAGATCGCCAGCTTGCGCCGGTCGCGGCGCCACCGCCACAACAGGTACGGCGTGAGCAGCAGCCCCAACTGCGGCTTGAGGCTGCTCAGCGCCAGGGCAGCCGCCGAGCCGCCCCACGCCAGGCGCAGTAAACCCAGCATCAGCAGGTCCATGTTCCCCGACAGGAAGAGCTGGATCACCGGCGGAAAGAACAGCCAGAAGCCGGTCGCCCGGCGCGCCACCGCGATCAAGGCCGCCAGTTGCAACGCCCACCACAGGCCCAGCGCCGGCTCGAAGGGTAGCAGCCCCAGCAGGGCGAAGAAGTAGGCCACCGGCAGCGGATAGTAAAAGGCGGCCACACCATAGGGCGAGGCCCCGGCCAGCACGGCTCTCCCGGCAGCGTAGAACACGCGGAAATCAAACAGCACTCGTGTTATACTCCCTCATACGCAGGGCCTCCAGAGAGACAGCATGGACACACAACTGGAGAGCATCCCAGAGACCGGCAAACTCCGGGTGTATGAACTTCTCCGCCCTCGCTGCACGCAGGAGGGTGAACCGCTATCTCGCGGACGAGGTCAACATGTTCATGTGACGCCAGCACTTTTCGATACACTACAGCGGCAGTCACGAATCACGAAGGTACCCCCGGGCGTACTGTGATATGATCGGCTTTGCAGGAGGTGAGCAATGACTATGCGGACAATTGCAGAACCCGTAACATACGAACAGAAACTCATCAGTATCATCCGTAGACTGCCGCCAGAGCGGGTATCTGAGGTTATTGACTTTGCCCACTTCCTTGAGTTCCAGACCACCAGCACGTACGAGAGCGTGCCGGACGGGGACAGAAGCCAGGAAGAAATCCTGACAGAGAATGCTCGGTGGGACGCGCTTCTGGCGACGGACGAGTCCCAACACATGCTCGAAAAGATGGCCGACGAAGTTCTGGCAGAAATTCAGGCAGGGCATGCAAGACCATTCGTTTTTATTGAAGACGAAGAGATCGCGCCCGTATGAACTCGCAGGCCGTACCCCAGTTCTGGAGGCTGTTTAACCAGTTGCCCCAGAATGTCCGACGCCGAGCCAACAAAGCTTACCGCATCTGGCTACAAAACCCCGACACACCGGGCTTACAATTCAAGCGCGTGGGCAACACACGCCCGGTTTACTCCGTCCGTATCGGGGACAACTATCGCGCATTAGGGTTGCTGCACGGCAATACCGTCACCTGGTTCTGGATTGGCAGGCACGACGAATATGAACGCCTGCTCAAACACACGTAGCAGTCATCTGGCCGTGGTCCTCGCATACACCACCGCCAGCTCATCCCGATAGGCCAGGGTCCAGCCCGCGCTGCGCCCCAGCTCGCGATCCAGCCCGGAATCGGCCTCCACCAGCACCAGCCGCACCCCGTACCGCTCCAGCGTGGCCTCCCACCCCGGCGCCCCCTGCGCCGTTCGCAGGTACTCGCGCAGGAAAGCATCCTCGTACAGGTCGGTGCGCCCATCCCCAAACACCGGGTAATCCGGGTACAGCGCCCACGTCAACGCCGACCCGCGCCCGACGGCCGCCCATAGTCCCAGGATAAAAATGTCCACCTGGCCCGTGATGAAGTTGGCGAACACCGGCGGGAAAAGAAACCACAGCCAGGCCAGCCGCCGGGTCGCCGCGATCAGAACGGCCGCCGAGGCCGCCCACCACACGCCGACGGCGACCCAGTACGGCATCCACGCCCACAGCCCAAAGAAGTACGCCGCCGGGAGCGGGTAGAAGAAGTTGACATCCGCATAAGGCGATTGGCCGGCCAGGATGGCCTGACCGGCCCGGTAAAGAATCTCAAAATCCTTCAGCACCGATCACTTCCGCGCGCGGACGCCGCGCCACAACGCGACGCCCACCCAAATCATTAATGCCATCAACGCGCCGAGCGACACCGGCCAGCCGATCCGCCAGCCGAGCGGCGAATACTGGAGTTCAATCACGTGCTCGCCGGCATCGAGATTCACGCCGATCAAAGCGCCCTCGACTCGCTCCACCGCCAGCGGCTTGCCGCCTTCCGTGGCCTGCCAGC
>CAYZNA010000199.1:0-7082 GCA_964478665.1 uncultured Anaerolineales bacterium | reverse complement strand
GATCATGGATGAAAAGGATGCCGTGCACGTGATTCGGCATCACCACAAAATCATCCACCGTGACGTTCGGGCGCACAACGCCCGTGCGCGCCCATTCCACCGCCACAATCTGCCCCAGAGGGCCTGACCGCATCTCGCCGTTCACGATTTCCCCGAACAGGCATTCCCGCTGCCATGTGCAGAGGGTCACGAAATACGCGCCGGGCGAGGCATAATCGTAGCCCTTCAACCGGACTGAACGGCGATGATGGCCTGCTGAGTTGGGTTCCTGCGTCATCCGCTTGTCCGCTCGCTGGCTACCCGCCAGAAACCTTCCCCTTCACCCGCTCCACCGACCTTCCCGCAATGCGCGCATCTGGCGACCCCAGCTCGCTCAACATCCTGAAACTCTCCTCGAACAGACGCGCTGCTTCAGCGAGATTGCCGTCTTCTTCCGCCAGCGTGCCGAGTTGGTGCAGCGTGCTGGCAATGCCCTGCTTGTCCCCGAGTTCGCGCTCCAGTCCCAGGCTCTGCTCGTACAGCCGCGTGGCTCCCGCCAGGTCGCCCGTGTCCTGCGCCAACAGGCCGAGTTGGTGCAGGGTCTGGGCAATGCCCTGCTTGTCCCCGAGTTCGCGCTCCAGTCCCAGGCTCTGCTCGTACAGCCGCGTGGCTCCCGCGAGATCGCCCGTGTCCTGCGCCAGCCGGCCGAGTTGGTGCAGGCTGATGGCAATGCCCTGCTTGTTCCCGAGTTCGCGCTCCAGTCCCAGGCTCTGGTCGTACAGCCGCGTGGCTCCGGCCAGGTCGCCCGTGGCCTGCGCCAGCCGGCCGAGTTGGTGCAGGACAGCGGCCCGCTCCTGCTTCGCGCCGAGTTCGTCGAAGATGCGCCCGGCTTCGCCGTACAGCCGCGTGGCTCCCGCGAGATCGCCTGTGTCCTGCGCCAGCATGCCGAGTTGGTGCAGCAAGCCACCTTCGCTGCGCCGTTCCTCCAGCGCCCTCGCCAGCGCGAGCGCCTCTTCGTAATGCTCCCGCGCTTCGGCCCACTCGCCCAGGTCGTAATAGACATCGCCCATCTTCCGCAGGATGTCCGCCTGCGTGCTCCGCTCGTACTGTCCGGCGCCCAGCTCGCGGTAATCTTCCAGCAGGCGGGCCAGGGTGTCCAGCCGCTCGCGTTTGGCGCCGGTGGAAAGGTTGCTGGTCTCGTGACCGGCTTCCGCGTACACCGCCTCCTGCGCCACCCCGCGCGCGGTCTCGACTTCGGCCGGGAATTCGTACACTCCGGAGCGCCAGGCCCAGAAGTCCGGCGCGCCGCGCGCCAGCAGGGTGAGGGCGTAGTCTGGCAGCCACAGCACCAGCGGGCCGGGCAGGTCGCGGCGGAACAGCTCGCGGGTCATGTTGAGGTGGGCCAGCAGCGGCGGGTGCGGATCGCCGGAGGGCAGCGAGTGCTCCAGCCCGTACACGAACAGCGCTGCTTTGCCCCTCGCCGGGGACGTTCCGCCGGGCGCCTCGCGCACGGCCAGCCGCTCGCGCAGCAGCGGCAGCAGTTTTTCCACCGGCTCGGTGAGTTCTACCTCGAGCACGCTCACGCCCAGCGGCTCGACCTGCGCCCGCACTTGCGCCGCCAGCGCGCGCCGCTGCATCGGCAGGTTGCACTTCACAAAGGCCAGCACGAAGCGGCCCGGCGCGGCGAAGTCCAGCAACCGTATGAGGGCGGCCAGCGTCTCAGCCGGGTTTTCGGGCGGACTTGCGGCGAGAGGATCGGGCGCTCTTTGACTCACGTTCCCACGCTTCCTTGAATTTCGGCAGGCGCAGCACGACCGGATGCACGTCGTGCCACGGCGGCTGGCCGTTGGTGTACTCGAGTACGCTGAGATTGAAAAGCATGGCCTGATGATCTGCGTCATTCTGCACTGTCTTCAGGCGGTGGACGCGCGCTAGCAAGGGGAAGTGGGGTTCGGGTATCATCCGGCCAAACTCGGCCACCAGCCGCCTCACAGCGCGCTCGGCGGCGGCCGGCGTCATCGGGCGCCGGGCCTGCTCGTCGGCGTAGTCAATGGCATAGGTCGTCAACGCCATCAAGTGGCGGGGATGTCCGCCGCATGCCTGGCACAGCGTGTCCAGGGCTGCCGGTTCAACCAACGCGTCCAGGTCTACCCGTTTCCGCAGGATGTCCTTCAGCCGTTCTAACCCGCTTGAGACATCGGCGCCCTCGCGGGCGCGCACCCGGATCATTGGCACGATCTGGTAGCGAGGGAAGAGGCCGGTAAGTTGCGTGGCTCGAATGGAGTAGAACATGGAAATGGGCACGGTGTAGATTACGTGGCATGCCAGCGAACGCAGTTGCTCACCGTGCTCGACGAACAGCGCATCGTGGGACGTGCGCCCCTCGCCAAGCTCTCTCAGCGCGACCCGGTCGAGGTTATCAACGATCACCACGAGGCCCCGTTTCTTCTGCTTGCGAAGATCAACCTCCACGCGGGCAAGCAACTCGTTGACCACCGCGATCAAGTGGGACACCTGTTGATCGAGTTTGCCCCGGATTGTGTTTTTGACGATGTGGCCGGTCTTGATTTGACCGGTAAGCCTGGCGAGGAGTCGCGCGACGAGGGGCATGGACTCGGGCAGGCCCAGCCCCAGCGCCGCCTCAGCGTGCAGCTCTCGCTCCACCTGCCGCCATTCGTCTTCCGAGTACACTACCTCAGCAAACCAGCGTTCGATACCCTTCAACTCGCGTTCGAGCGACAGGCCGCGTTCGCGGGCGCCGATTTCAATTCGCCGTGCGATGGCCAGCAGGAGATCGCTATACACCAGGTCGTTGAGATCGAGATCCTCATCGGCCTCGAAGTAGATCACCTCAAAGCCGGCCGCCTCCAGCCGCGTTTTCAGCCTCAGCAATTCGGTGGATTTGCCGCAGCCACGGTGGCCGGTGCACAACTGGTGCAGCGGGCGGTCAAAGAGGCTGATCGCGCGAAACAACGCGCTGACTACGTCTTCACCTCCGCGCACGTCCGTGCAAATCACATACCGGTTGTCTTCCGCTGCCAGCGGTTGCGCCGGGTCCACGGCGTTGAACGCCTCGCGCAGAGTCTTCGCCGGTTCAACCATATCTCTATCCTCCTCGCTGTCCTTCTGCTGCCACGCCGCCCCCTCGCCCCTCGCGGCAGCGCCCTGACTACTGTTTACTGATCACCGCCCACTGCCTACCCCGTCCCAAACTGCCGGTCCCCGGCATCGCCCAGCCCCGGCACAATGTAGCCGATCTCGTTCAGGTGCGAGTCAACCGCGCCGATGTAGATCGGCACGTCGGGGTGGTCGCCTTGCAGCTTGCGCACCCCCTCCGGCGCGGCGATCAGCCCGATGTACTTGATGCGCGTCACCCCCCACGACTTAAGCAGCGTGCAGGCCGCCGAGGCCGAGCCGCCGGTGGCCAGCATCGGGTCGAGCAGCAGGCAGACCTGCACTCGCGGCGCGACCGGCTTGTTGGCGTAGTACTGCATCGGCTCCAGCGTGCGCTCGTCCCGCTTGAGGCCGATGTGCCAGACCTCGGCGCCGGGCATCATCTCCCAGATGCCCTCCACCATGCCCAGCCCGGCGCGCAGGATGGGCACCAGCCCCACCACGTCTTTCAGGTGCGCGCCCTCGGTCTGGCCCATGGGGGTGGTCACCGGGACCGGCTCGATGGCCAGGTCGGCAGTGGCCTCGTAGGCCAGCAGAATGCTGATCTCGCGGATCAATTCGCGGAACTTCTTGGGCGTGGTCTCGGTGCTGCGCAGCTTTGCCAGCTTGTGGGCCACCAGCGGATGCCGGGAAGGGAAGACGTTGTCCATGGAAAGGTCTCCTCACAGGGTGGAATGCGGGTGGGTGCATTATACTCGTTTGCCCGCCCGCCGGCCTGTTTGGGGCCAACCGGGAAACGGGTATAATCCCCCCTATGTCCGACAACACCGACCGCGTGGTCTCCCCCCAACAGAAGCCCGAAGACCGCCCCGATCCGGCCCTGCGCCCGCAGCGGCTGGCCGAATTGATCGGGCAGGAGCGGGTCAAAGAGAACCTGTCTATCCTGATCGAGGCGGCCAAGCTGCGCACGGACGCCCTCGATCACGTGCTACTGTACGGGCCGCAGGGCCTGGGCAAGACCACCCTGGCCCACATCATCGCCAACGAGATGGGGGTGAATATCAAAGTCACCGCCGGGCCGGTGATCGAGCGCGCCGGGGACCTGGCCGCCATCCTGACCAACCTGCGCGCGAGCGACGTTCTGTTCATTGACGAGGTGCACCGGCTGGGCCGGGCGGTGGAAGAAGTGCTGTACCCGGCCATGGAAGACTACGCCCTCGACATCATGATCGGCAAGGGGCCGAGCGCCCGCTCGATCCGGCTGCGGCTGCCGAAGTTCACCGTGATCGGCGCCACCACCCGCCTGGCCCTGATCACCGCCCCGCTGCGCGCCCGCTTCGGCGCGGTGCACCGGCTGGATTTTTACGACGAGGCCGCGATGGGTGAGATTGTCGCGCGCGGGGCGCGGCTGCTGCGTGTGGCGGTCGAGCCGGACGGGGTGACGGAGATCGCGCGGCGGGCGCGCGGCACCCCGCGCGTGGCCCTGCGGCTGCTCAAGCGCGTGCGCGACTCCGCCGAAGTGCGCGCCGACGGGCGCATCACCCGCGCGGTGGCCGATGAGGCTCTCGACCTGATGGAAGTGGACCACCTCGGGCTGGATGAGATTGACCGCCGGGTGCTGCGCACCGTGATTGAGAAGTACAACGGCGGGCCGGTCGGCCTGGCCACCATTGCAGCCTCCATCAGCGAGGAGCAAGACACCATCATGGACGTGGTCGAGCCGTACCTGTTGCAGCTCGGCTTCCTCGACCGCACGCCGCAGGGCCGGACAGCCACCCGGCTGGCATACGAGCATCTGGGGCTGGCGTACCCGGAGGACGGGCAGCCGAGGCTGATCTAGAAACCGGTCAGGTTTTCAAAAACCTGACCGGTTCCGGGCGTGCGCATGTTCGACCTGTCTTCGATTGGCAAGTGGCTGGTCTTCGGTGGGCTGGGGATTGCCGCGCTGGGCGGCCTCGTCTGGCTGGCGGGCCGCTTCGGGCTGCCGCTCGGCCGGCTGCCGGGTGACATCCGCATCCAGCGTGAGGGGTTCTCGTTCTACTTCCCGCTCGCCAGTTCCATCCTCGTCAGCGTGCTGCTCACCCTCGCCCTGAACCTGATTGTCCGTCTGCTGCGAAAGTAGCCTTTCCCGAAGGAGTCTGATGCCATGAGTGTGGAAGCCATTTTCGAGTCGCTGGTTCGCCGCCATCTGTTCGCCTCCGCCGAAGACGCCGCCCGCAAGTTGATGCGGGAGTACCTGCTGCAGCAAATCGCCCTCTATCGCCGGCAGATAGACGATTTTGAGCGGCGGCACGGGATGGACTTCGAGTTGTTCACTCGCTACACTGCCGAACGGACGGCCATGCTCAGACAAAAGGCCGACTTTCCAGCCGCGGAACGCCAGCGGCTAGCCCAGGCCATCATGCAGGATGAAGACGACTGGCTGGAGTGGAAGGCCACCGAGGGAATCCTGCAGGGCTGGCTCGGCTTGCAGTGAGAGTCAGCGCCATGAAGTCGCTTCCCTCCCTGCTCAACTTCGTTGTTGGGAGTTTGCAGGCCTGTTCCTTCTGCCGGACCGTGGCTGTTGCGGAAACAAAGGAATACTCTGACGAACGGTTCTTTATCAAGGTTCGGGCGAGTCTTGCCGCCGACCTGTCTTTTCAGGTGCGGCTGTACTTCAACCGGGGACACTACGACTATTCCTACCAATTGTTTGCCGCTGCGCCGCTCCGACGTTGGGACAACAAAGAAGACTGTCCGGGCCTCGGAAACTTCCCGCACCATCAGCACCTGCCAGATGGAGAAATCGTTGGCTCGGCGCTGTGCGGCGACCCGGCAGCGGACTTGCCGGAGGTGCTCCGGGTAGTTGGGGAACTCGTGGGAACATAGTCGTAGCCGATGCGCATCTCCGACTTCGATTACCCCCTCCCGCCCGAATTCATCGCCCAGACGCCGGTCGAGCCGCGCGACGCCTCCCGCCTGCTGGTGCTGGGCCGGGCCGGAGACCGCCTCGAGCACCGCCGCTTCCGCGACCTGCCGGACTACCTGCGCCCCGGCGACCTGCTGATCCTCAACCAGACCCGCGTGATCCCGGCCCGGTTGTACGCCCGCAAAGCGCCCTCGGGCGGCAAAGCCGAACTGCTGCTGCTGAAACGACTCGGCCCGCAAACGTGGGAGGCGCTGGCCGGCGGGAAAGGGGTCCGGGCCGGGACCCGGCTGCGGGTGGAGGGCGGGCCGGGGGCGCAGGTGATGGAGGAACTGGACGGCCCGCGCCGGGTGCTGCGTTTCGACGCCCCGCTCACCCCGGCGCTGGAGCGGGTGGGCCACGTTCCCCTGCCCCCCTACAACACCGCCCCGCTGGCCGACCCCTCCCGCTACCAGACCGTGTACGCCCACCACCCCGGCTCGGCGGCCGCCCCGACCGCCGGGCTGCACTTCACCCCGGCGCTGCTCGACCGGCTGCGCGAACAGGGCGTGGGGCTGGCCTTCGTCACCCTGCACGTCGGGCTGGACACCTTCGCGCCCGTCACCGAGGAGAACGCCGAGGAACACAAGATTCACAGCGAATGGTGCCGCCTGCCCCCGGAGACGGCGGAAGCCGTCAACGCGGCGCGGCAGGGTGGGGGGCGTATCGTGGCCGTGGGCACCACCAGCGTCCGCACGCTGGAGACGGCGGCCCGCGCCGCCTCCCCGCCCCGGACTGTCGAACCCTTCGAGGGGGCCACCGACCTCTACCTCCTGCCCGGCCACCGCTTCCGGGCGGTGGACGCGCTCATCACCAACTTCCACCTGCCGCGCTCCACCCTGCTGCTGCTGGTCTCCGCGTTTGTGGGCGCGGGCGGGCGCGAGCGGCTGCTGGCGGCCTACGAGACAGCCAGACGCGAGGGGTATCGGTTTTACAGTTTTGGGGATGCGATGTTGGTATGGTAACGGCGAGACAAAGCAGGTGCTATAATCGCAATACCGCATAACTTACTATCGCCGACCGGACCTGACCCCCCGGCCCGGTC
>CAYZNA010000198.1:0-7085 GCA_964478665.1 uncultured Anaerolineales bacterium | reverse complement strand
GGGTCGCCCGCACCCGGCGGGTCGCCCGCACCCGGCGGGTCGCCCGCACCCGGCGGGTCGCCCGCACCCGGCGCGCAGCCGCCGGTGAGGCCCTCGCGATAGAGCTGCTCGATCCACGCCGCGGCCCAATGGCTGGCCGGCACGTCGGCAAAGAGCACACCGCCGGCGGCCGGCGGTTGATAGTCCGCGCCATGGACCCCGCGCAGCAGAAACACGGCCATCTGCGCCCGCGTGACCGAGTCGGTGGGGCAGTACTTGCCCCCGCCGCAGCCGCCGGTGATGCCCGAATTGTACAGGGCCTCGATGTACTGGTAGGCCCAGTAGTGCGGCGGCAGGTCGCTGAAGATCATATCGGCGAACACGGTGAAGTCGCGGCGGAAGTTATCGCCGCCCAGCCCGTCCCCGTCGCCGTCCAGCGGATTGCCGATCAGGTCGCGGATGCCGCTCTGGCCGGTCGGCGAACTGCAAACCAGCAGCCGGTAGCCGTCGTCCGGCAGCGGGGTCCCGCCGTTGACGTTGACTGTGGCGATGTTCGTGGCGCCGTCGTAGCTCACCGAGTTGATGGCCAGCAGCGCGTCGTCGCCTTGCGCCGCGCCGCAGGCGCCAGTCTGGAAGGTGAAATCCGGGCCGTAGGAGACCAGCCGGTAGTTGGCGGGGTTGGTCACGTCGTCCGCCCCGCTATCCGAGCCGGGGGTGTCGCGCACTGGCTCGCTGAAGGTGAGCAGCAGCCGGGTGACGCTCACATTGGTGACTTCGCCGGGGAACAGAACCCCGTCGCCGGTGTCGGCCTCGGTGTTGACGCTGGCAACGGTGGGCGGGCTGATTTCGGTGCGGAAGTTGCGCGCGAAGTCGCCGCCGGGCGTCCCGTTGGCGTTGCCGTCGAGCAGGTTGGCGGATAGGTCGGTCAGGCCGCTGGCGCCCGCGCCGGAGGCCGAGCCGCAGACCAGCAGCCGGTAGCTGCTATCCGGCAGGGGCGCGCCGCCGTTCACGTTCAGCGTGGCGGTGCGGTGCCCCGGGCCGGTGACCGAGTTGATGGCCACGGTTTGATCGTCCCCTTGTAGCGGGCCGCAGGCCGCCGTCTGGAAGATCGCGTCGGCGCCGGGGGTGAGCAGCCAGTAATTGCCGGGGTTGCTCAGGTCGTCCGGGTGAGGCGACGGGTCGCCGCTGTCGTGCAGGAACTCGTTGAAAGTGACCAGCAGTTGGGTGATGCGGGCGTTGGTCAGCTCACCTTCCGCCAGGGTTCCGTCGCCGCTATCGGCGTTGGAGTTGACGTTGGCCACCACCGGGGGCGTGACGTCGTGGATTCCCTGGTTGAGCATGGGATCCTGATAGGCGTAGGCGCGCGCCCCGTCCTTTTCCAGATACATGCAGTTGTGGTCGGTATCGTAGGGTTGGGTGCAGGTGGCGCGGATGGCCCAGCCGGAGAGGGCAGTGCTGTTGATGGGGGTGTAGGCGCCGTTGTACAGCAGCGAGAAGTGTACGTGCGGGCCGGTGGAACTGCCGCCCTCACAGGTGGCCTCTGGCAGGGTGTTGGCCAGGTTGGCCAGTCGCTGGTTGATGAGCACAAAGGCGCCGGCGCCGACCTGCGGGTTCTCAAGATGATAGTAGCTGGTGATCCAACCGCCGCCATGGTCCACCCGCATCCAGCAGTCGGAGAAGCGCGTGACCGTGCCCGGCCCGGCGGCCACCACCCAGATGTTGCTGGTATCTACTCCCCAGGGGGGCCAGCCCTCGCTCATGTCAATGGAAGACATATCCGAGCCGCCGTTGTTGCCGGACCAATCGTGCACCCCGTTGAAGGTCCAGTCTTTGCCGATCAGATAGGGGAACTGGAGCAGGTCCGCGGGTGGGGCCTGTGGGGCGAGGACGTTGTTGCGGTTGTCGAGCGGGTCGCTGCCGGGAAACAGGCGCAGGTAGGTGAGGTAAAAGCCGCCCGGGGCGGTCCGGTCGAGGGCCGCGGTCAGGGCAGGGAGGTCGTCGCCCAGCGCGGCGAAGGCGCGGGCCAGGGCGTAGGTTCCGGCGTTGAGGTCGGGCGGCAGGGCGATTCGGGTTCCGTCCGCCAGATCGAGCGCGGGGGCGGGGATCAGGCCCCACAGGCGGGCGTAGTAGCCGGCAGTCAGGGCGGCGGTGACGGCCTCCAACTGCCCCTCCGGGCCGATGGGGGCCAGGTCGAAGAGGTCCCGGTCGGGGCGGGTCTTCCCGCGACCCCGCTCGCGCGGAGCGCGGGACGGGGCGGACCCGCCCGTACCGGGAGGGGTCTCAGACCCGCCCGGACCGGGGGCGGCCGAGACCAGCCCGGTGCGCATTTCGATCAGCGCCAGCAGCACGCGCGGGTTGACGCTGGCGTACCCGGCCCAGAAGTTCATCCTATCGAGCAGCGGCAGCAGGTGGGGGGCGTTGGCGCGCAGGTAGCCCTGCAGCTCAAAGCCGGCCACGTTGGGGCCAAAGACGAACTGGCCGTCTGAGAGCACCACCGGGACGCGCAGGGGAACAGGCGGCGGGGTGGCGCCGGCCCGCTGGCGCGTGGCGCCGGCCAGCAGGAGCAGCGAGAGCAGGGGTATGAGTGCGAACGCCTTGCGAATCATGCCGGTCTCCGGATGCTCAGAGACTCAAGTACCGGGCAAGGGATTTCCGCCACGGCCCTGGCCCCGAACGGGCCGCTCGGCTCGTAAGTGGGGACGAGAATGGCCTGCAGGTCGGGCATTTCGTCGGCCTGCAAGATGCGGTAGTCGCCAAAGCGCGTCGTCAGCAGATGGCCGGCCGCCCCACGAGAAGAGCGCCACGCGGGTGAAGAGGACGAAGATATTCCACAGTTGCATGTGGGAGACTCCCTACGGTTGAATCAGAAGGACGCGCGCCAGGTTCATCTGCCACGCCTGCTCAAACGCCACCAGACTATCGGCGCGGCGGCCACGCGCTGGATCGAGATACGTTACCCTCTCGGCGTCGAGCGCGATCACCACGACTGCGTGCAGCACCCAATGGGCCGTGAGCGGGAACAGATTGAGCAGGGCAATGGGATAGTAACCACCGGCGAGCCAGTCGCGAAGATCCTCAATCCGATTGCGCCGCAAGTGTTCGGCCCTGAAGCCGTAGCGCCGGGCGCAAGCGGCCGCATCGTCCGCGCGCGTGCCGGTGCCCGTGTTCCGGCAACACTCGCGGAGAACGGCCTCGTCCATCGCCGTGCCGAAGTGGGCCAGTACCATGCGCAGACAGGCAACCGTGCAGGACGACTCAGTCTCCTGCCAGAAGAACGGCACGGGCGATGGGAAGAGCGTCATCCGGCTTCCGGCGCGACGCGCAGAGTGGAAAGGCCAGCCCTGATCGCCTCTTTGTTCCGCGTGTGGAATCGCTCGGCGTTGCCCGTCATTTCCTCAACGGGGGTCCACGAGACGATGTTGCCGGTGGCGTCGTCCACCGCCACAGAGCCGATGGTTTCGGGCAGGTCGTGTCCCGGATAGGCGATCTGGATCGGCACGACCCAGACGCTTCCGAGCGGCGATCCCATGCGCCACGGTTCGCCCGCGCCCATCAGGTCGGTGAGATAGTCGGCGATGAACTCCTGCGCGACTTCCACAGCCTGCGGGGCCAGGAGCCTTCTTCGGGGAGGGGCTTCTACAACCATTGTCTGATCTCCTGTTTCAGGTGAGAGCCTACGGGCAGGTCAGTTCTGAGAAAGATAGCGCAGTTCGCCGCACAGGTAGTTCCAGCGGCGAAAAACATCGAGCGCGTTTTCGCGCGCCAGCCGGGAAGCCAGCGGGCTGCGGGCAACGCGGTGGAAGAACGGTTCGACTTCCCGGTGGGGGGCGCAGGCGCGCATGAGCCGCTCAAATTTCGAATGAGGCCTCCGCAGCCGGGCAGCATCGCACAGCACGCCCAACACAGACAGGTCGCCGCACTCCGGCATCTTCTCGAGCAGCACTTGCTCGTCAATCTGCTCGACATGCCGGATCAGCCAATCGAGCGCCACCCACGTCAGCCGGCCGGACTCGCGACAGTGCGCGGTGCTCTCAGCCAGCACTTCTTCGGGCGAACGCGCCCGCACAGCCGGCGCCACATCGGCCAGCAGCACAGCCCCGCCGAGGTAGTGCCATTCCTGGAACAGGCGATCTAGGGAATCTCCCATCCTTGCTCCAGCAGAAAGTAGCGAATCTTCTGCGCCCAGTCGGGGCGAAACGTCCCCACGTGTTCCATGATGGCGACCAGCGTATCGCGATCACTGGCGGACAACTGCGGCAACAGCAGTTCGAGGTCCTCCAGATCCTGCTCGCGCAATGCTACCACTTTCATCGCCACTAGTTCAGGGCGACCCGGCACGTACAGCCGGAGGCGCTGCAGTGACAAATCGAGCGGGACGAGGCGGCGGTAGAAGTCTCGCGGCAGAATATCGGCAAAGCCTTTGACAGCGTCGTTCATCCAGTCTTCCGGCAGATCGTGGGTCCGGGCAACTCTCTGGACGGCCCGCCGCAGTTCGGCCACATCACCGCGCAGCACGAGCGCGTCAACGTCGCGCGTGGCCCGGCTCGCGCCAAAGTGCAGAATCATAGCCGCCCCGCCCACCAGAAGCACGTCGCACGCAGACGACAACTGGGCATCCAGATCTCGCAGGATTTCTGCCAGTTCCTGCTTGTTCATGCTGCCTCCGGGCTATCCTTCATCGCCTCTACACTGTGCATTGGGCATTATGCTCTGTGCATTGCCCGCCACACCTTCTCCGGCGTGATCGGCAAATCCCGAATCCGCACCCCCACCGCGTCGAACACCGCGTTTGCCACCGCCGGGGCCACGCCGTCCATCGGAATTTCGGCCACGGCTTTGGCCCCGAACGGGCCGCTCGGTTCGTAGGTGGGGACGAGGATGGCCTGCAGGTCGGGCATTTCGTCGGCCTGCAAGATGCGGTAATCGCCAAAGCGCGTCGTCAGCAGATGGCCGGCCTCGTCGTAGGCCATCTCCTCGCACACGGCGTAGCCCAGCGCCTGAGCCATGCCGCCCTCGATCTGGCCCTCGGCTGTCTGCGGGTTGATGGCCGTGCCGCAGTCCACCGCCATGGCCAGCCGGGTGACGGTTACCTGCCCGGTCTCGGTGTCCACTTCCACCTCGGCGAACTGCGCCCCGAAGGGCGGCGGCGAGTGGTACGACATGTGCGAGGCCGAGGCCATGATCTGCCGCTGGTCCTCGGTGTGCAGGCTGTGCAGGGCCACCGCCTCCAGCGAGACCCGGCGCCCGTCCGGCGCCCACGCCGCCCGGTCGCGCAGGTACATGCCGCCGTAGGGCAGACCTGACAGGTCCGCTTCGCGAAGACCTGCCAGGTCTGGCAGGCCCAGCATCTTTGCCGCCCGCTCGATGATTTGCTCGCGCACCTTTTCGGCGGCCTTCATCACCGCCCCGCCGGAAATGTAGGTGGTGCTGGAGGCGTAGGCCCCGGTGTCGAAGGGGGTGAAGTCGGTGTCGGAGGAATACGGGATGATGTCCGCCAGCGGCACGCCGAGCGTTTCGGCGGCGATCTGCGCCAGCACGGTGTCGGAGCCGGTGCCGATGTCGGTGGCGCCCACCAGCAAGTTGAAGCTGCCGTCGTCGTTCATTTTGATGCTGGCCGCGCCCATGTCCAGCCCGGCGATGGCGCTGCCGTGCATGGCCACGGCCATCCCCAGCCCGCGCCGGATGTGCGGCCGGGCCGGGTCCACTTTCCAGCCCGGACCGCCGCGCCGGTCCCAGCCGATGGCGGCCCCGGCCTGCGCCACGCACTCCGGCAAGGCACAGGACTGGATGATCTGCTCGAAGCCCTCGCGGGCCTCGCCCAGCGCCTGCGCGATGGGCAGGCGGTCGCCCACCCGCACCGCGTTCTTCAGCCGGAACTCGACCGGGTCGAGGCCGATCTCCGCCGCGATTTCTTCCATCAGGCTTTCCAGCGCGAACAGCGCCTGCGGCGCGCCGTAGCCCCGGTAGGCGCCCGGCACGGGCTTGTTGGTGTAGACCACCTCCAGCCTGAAGCGCTGATTGGGGCAGCGATAGGTGGACAGGCCGCGCAGCCCGCTGACTGTGCCCACGGTGAGGCCGTGGGTGGCGTAGGCCCCGGTGTCCTCCAGCACGTGCATGTCCAGCGCGTGCAGCGCCCCGTCGTTCATCACCCCGGCGCGATAGGTGATCTTTTGCGGATGGCGCGAGCGGGAACTGGTGAACTCCTGCGCCCGGCTGAATTCGAAGCGCACCGGGCGCCCGGTGGCGAGGGTGAGGTGGGCGCACAGGTCCTCGATGAGCACCTCTTGCTTGCCGCCGAAGCCGCCGCCGATGCGCGGCTTGATCACCCGGATGCGCTTGACCGGCAGCCCGACCAGCGGGGCAACCATGCGCCGCACGTGAAAGGGTACCTGGGTGGCGGTGCGGATCACCAGCCGGTCGTCCTCGTCCCAATAGGTGATGCACACGTGCGGCTCCAGCGCGGCCTGCTGCACTTGATGCACCCGGTAGGTGCGCTCGAAAACCCGGTCGGACTCGGCCAGCGCGCGCTCCACCTCCCCCACCTCGGCGTGGTTGCTGATAGCGAGGTTGTGGAGGGCATCTTCGATTCTGGCCGCGTCCGGCTCGTCGTGGATGACCGGCGCGCCGGGGCGGAGCGCCGCCTGCGGGTCGAAGACCGCCTGCAGCACCTCGTAATCCACCTCGATCAGTTCCAGCGCCGCGCGGGCGATCTCGGGCGTCTCGGCGGCGGCGACCGCCACCCGGTCCCCGACGAAACGCACCTTCGAGTCGAGACTGACCTGATCCCACGGCGGCGGGTTGGGGTACGACTGCCCGCCGGTGGCGTACACCACGCGCGGCACATCCGCATGGGTGAGGACTGCGTGCACGCCGGGCAGGGCGCGGGCGCGGCTGGCGTCAATGCGGCGGACCCGGGCGTGGGGGTGCGGGCTGGTGAGCAGGGCGGCGTGCAACAGGCCGGGCAGTTCGATGTCGTCGGTGAAGACCGGGCGGCCCTTTGCCAGTTTGGCCGCGTCCACCTTCGGCTCCGGGTGGCCGACCACATCGGTCTGCGGCTGCGGGGAAGTCAGGGTGACGGGGAAGGCGATCACGGGCCGGGTGGCGAT
>CAYZNA010000197.1:0-7096 GCA_964478665.1 uncultured Anaerolineales bacterium | reverse complement strand
GCCCACCGGCGGCGGGGGTGGGAGTAGGGGCAGGCGTCCCTGCCTGCCCACCGGCGGCGGGGGTGGGAGTAGGGGCAGGCGTCCCTGCCTGCCCACCGGCAGCGGGTTGGGGGGCGGGTCGGGGGCCGCAGCCGGAGAAGAGAATCACGCCGAGTGCCAGTGGAAAGAGTATGGGGCGGGACGGGCTGCTCACGTCGGGACAAGAAGACCCCGCAGGTTTGAGAAACCTGCGGGGGCTGTGTGGTGGTCAGCGCCGCATGGACGGCACCACCAGATGGCCCAGCCAGTTGCGCAGTTCGGCCTGGCGCACCCGGTCGGAGAGAACGTCGTCGGTCACTTTCAACTCCTGCCGCAGGGCGCCGTTGTCCGGGTGTTGGGAGAGGTCGGTCATCTTTCCGACCATGCGCTCCACCTCGGCCTCTTGCCCGAAGAAGCCTTCTTCTGTGAGCGGCTTTTTTCGGGCAATCAGCAACCGGGCCATCTCGTACAGGGTGAACTCCGGGTGGTACTGGGTGGCCCAGAATTCGCCGCCGGAGGGGTGTCTGACGGCGAGGGCCTGCACCGGGGTGTGGGTGTTGGTTGCCAGCAAAGTGCCGCCTTCCGGGATGCGGGTCACCTCGTCGAGGTGCATGATAAAGCCGTCGAACTTCGGTGGCTTGCCGTCGTACAGCGGGTGGTTGCGCCCGGCCTCGGTGAGGGTGATGTCGCGGGCGATGCACCACTCGCGCCCGCGCGGGTTCTTCTTCACCTCACCCCCGGCGGCAGTGGCGGCCATTTGCACGCCCCAGCAGGTGCCGTACTGCGGCACCCCGGCCTCGTAGATGGCCCGGCAGAGTTCAATCTGGCGGCGCACTTCCGGCTTGTTGTCCTCGTAAATGGTCAGGTTGCTGCCGGTCCAGATGACGCCGTCGTAGGAGGTGATGCCGGCGCCTTCCGGCAGGCTCACGTCGAGGTCGGCCACGTACAGGATGTCGAACTTGCTGTTGGGCAGGTAGCCTTTCAGGAAGGTGTTCAGGTACAGGTCGTGGGCCTGCGTCACCCCGGCTTCGTCCAGCACAGCGCGGTTCTTGCGCGGGTAGCCGTTGATGATGCACAGGGAAAGGGGTAGATCAAGTGTCATCGGGTCTCCTCAGATTGGCAGTAATCGAATGCGGATACGGCCCTCGGCCACGCTGAAGACGGCGCCCCCGGCCAGTGCGTCCGAGTGTTTCTCAATCGCCTCGCGCACGTGTCGGTTAACGTTGGCGGGCCGCATGTCTTGCAGCCGGAAAATGATGACGCTCGGCAGACGTTCGCCGCTCGCAGCCAGCAAGTTGCCGAAGTCGAGGTCGCTGGTGAGCACCACCCGGCCTTCCTGCTGCGCTTTCGCCAGTATCTCCGGGTCGGGGAGGCGGTCCAGCCCCAGTTCGTGCAAGTGCACTGCGTCGTGACCGAGGGCACGCAGAAAGTTCACACTGGCCGGCGAGATACCCATGTCCGCCAAGAATCTCATGCTGGAACCAGTTCCAGTGTGTGCACAGTTTCATCGGCCAACCATGCGGCGTAATGAAGGGCCTGATGGATATACGCGGCAAGAATGTCTCGGTCGCTCATCCCGTTGGCAACCAGGTTCAGGATTAGCGATACGGTAATGCGCATTCCACGGACGCACGCCCGGCCGCCCATGATGGCCGGGTCGAAGGTGATGCGGTCAAACTTTCCCATTTCTCAGACTCTCAATCTGGCCCACTCCAGCAGGCCGGCCATCCCTTCACGTTTCAAGAGGTTCCGCGCCCCCTGGCCGGGCGACTCTCGGCGTTCCAACCGTTGCCAGATGGGACTCAGGAAGGCGGCTTCGCCGCGTCCCCGGCGCTCCAGCCCGGACTGCGCGATTGTAACACAGCCTTGCAGAAAACCGGGGGCCGGCTCGGGGGCGGCCAGTCCCTCCCGGACGGCGGTCCGGCGATAGGCGGCCATGGCCGGCCACGGATCGGGGCCGAGGCGTTCGGCGGCGAAAGCGGCCAGTTGCGGCAGGCTCTCCGCCAGCCCCAGGCCGAGGGCGGCCGCGGCCAGCGGTTCCCCGGGCGGTTGCTGGCAGGCGGGGCGGATTTCGATGGTGGAGGCCGCCACCCGCGCCCGCGCCGAATTCCAGACGTAGTGCTCGTGCCAGAGGAAGGCGTCTGTTGGCGACTGGCGGCTGGTGGTTGGCAGTTGGCGCAGGTAGTCGGTGAAAGGGCGGTTGAAGGGCCGGTAGCCGGTTGCGCGCGACAGGACGAAGCAGGGGTAGTCGCACAGGTAGCGCACGTAGTCTTCCACGGAGGCAAAGCGGCGCGGGGTCATGCCGTAGCGAAACTCGCCCAGCCCCCGCAGCAGCCCCTCCCGCCCGGAGAGGTACTGTCCGGCCCGACCTCCATAAACCGCCGAGTTGGCGCACAGGGCGATGATGGCGCCGGAGAGCAGGTTGAGCCAGTTGATGGCATCAAGCAGCTCACTGCGGCAGATATCCACGTGAAGCTGGCTGGCGGCGGTGGTGGTAAGCGGCAGCCAGGCTTTGCCGATGGCTCCGTACAGGGCCTGGTAGTGGCGGCGCGGCGTCATCTGGGCGAGGCTGGCCGGGGTGCGGGGTTGGATTCCGGTTCCGAGGAGGGCAAAGCCGCAGGCGGAGGCCGCCTCTCGCAGCGGGGTGAGGGCGGCTCGGTAGGCGGCATCCAGCTCCCACAGGTCGTCGTACGGCCCGAGTGAGATTTCCACTGTCCCCCGGCCCACCTCAGCCGCGTACGTCACGTCCCCGCGCTGCAGGCTGACCAGCAGTTCATCGGAGGCTGGATCGTCGTAGTGAGCGGCGAAGCCTCCCCCGGCGCGCAGCGGGTCCCACAGCCAGGCCACGTCGCCGGCGCGACCGTCGGGCCGCACCAGTGGGAACTCGGCCTCCAGCCCGACTTTGCGGATGGGCCGCAGATGTTCGCGGAAGCAGCTGGCGAACTGCTCGGCTAGCGCGGAGATGGTCGCCTCGGCGGGCGGGTTCCCACGGATGGGAGGGGCCACGGATGTCTATGTCCGGTGTGGGGAGCTTCCACGGATGGGAGGGGCCATGGGTGTCTGTTCCCGGTGCGGGGGGTTCCCACGGATGGGAGGGGCCATGGGTGTCTGTAGCCGGTGTGGCGGGTTCCCACGGATGGGAGGGGCCACGGATGTCTATGTCCGGTGTGGGGGGTTCCCACGGATGGGAGGGGCCATGGGTGTCTGTAGCCGGTGTGGGGGGTTCCCACGGATGGGAGGGGGCACGGATATCCCATTGCAGCAATCCGTGGCCCCCATATCCGTGGGAGTAAATGCTGGTCAGCGGTCAAAGTGCCGGATGATGCCGGGCAGGTCGGCCATCTGCGAGCAGACGGCGTGAGCGCGGGTACTGGCGCTGTCGCGGTCCACCGCGCCGGTGTACAGCACGGCTTTCATGCCCAACGCCAGCGGGCCGTCCACATCGTTGCTCTCGCGGTCGCCCACGTGGGCGATGCTCTCCAGCGGCACGCCCAGCCCGGCGGAGGCGCGCTGGAAGACCAGCGGGTTGGGTTTGGAAGCGCCCACTTCGTCTGAGAAAATCAGGTACGAGAAATGGCGCAGCAGGCCCCGGCTTTCCAGCAGTTGGCGGATGCCGCGTCCGGGGGTGTGGATGGTGTCGGAGACGATGCCGAGTTTGTAATCGCGGGCCAGTTCGGCCAGCGCGTCCACGCCCGGCACAAACTGCGGCGGGACTTCCACTTCCATATCTTCCACGGCGCGCACGATTTCGCCGAAGCCGGGGGTGGGAGGAATGCCGAGGAAGTCGTAGGCCAGTTGCAGGCGCTCCGGCACGGCGGGGGTGTGGTGCTCCACTTTCCAGAAGTGGCGGAAGCGCTCGTTGGCGTGGTCAAAGGCGGCCTTCACCCGCTCCGGGGAAATATCGGGGTGGTGGCGGGTAATTTCGTCGGTGAGCAGGCGCAGCCGGGCGGTGGGTTTGGGCGGCAGGCCGAGGGCGGCGCGTTTGGGTTCGTCGGAGTCGTCGGCGACGAGGGTGTCCCAGAAGTCAAAGGTGACGGCGAGGAGCATTCAGAAAGGTTTCTTTTCCGAGGAAGTGTATAATCTGGCTGTGGGACCTGAAAGGAGCGGTTCGATGATTGTTCATGTAACGAAAGCGCAAGTGGTCGGCCCGTACTCGCTGGAACTGACCTTCGACGACGGCCTGTGCAAACGGGTGAATCTGCGCCGGGAACTTTACGGCCCGATTTTCCAGCCGCTGCGCGCCCCGGCCTATTTTGCGCTGGCCGCGGTTGACCCCGACTCCCGAACAGTGTCGTGGCCCAACGGGGCCGATTTCGCGCCGGATTTCCTGTATTCTCTGGAGCCTGAGTCTACCCTGCTTCTCCAGCCTGAGTTCGCTCCGGTTGAGGCCGCGTAATTCTACCATCCGGGAGGTATTCTATGTCTGAGCAAGCGACGTTCACTGTGGCGGATTCGCCCCCTGTTGAGCAGCCCACTGCGGAACAGTTGATGCGCGGTTATCGCTGGCGGCGCGTGCCCGGCCCGAACGGTGAGACGAGGTCTGTGCAGGTTCCGCTCACCCGCGACGATTTCCTGAACCCGCGGGAGGAGGATGTTATGCCCGAGAGCACATTCCACGCGACGGTGACTACCGACCTTCACGACATGCTCCGGCTGCGTTTCGCGAGTGAACCGACAACGGCTGTGTTCCGTGACCTGATTATCCGCTGGGGCATTCCCGGTCTTTCTGAACCCGCGCCGGACATCGCGGTTGTGCCGAATGTTCGCGAGCGGGAGCGCGACCGCGGCTCGTTTCAGGTGCAGGAGGAAGGCACAAAGCCGATATTGGTGATTGAAGTGGTGTCGCCTTTCTATCGGCAGGAAGACCTGGTGGATAAGGTGGACATTTACGAGCGCGCCGGCGTGCAGGAATACGTGATTCTGGAGCAGCGGGAACAGCGCGGGCAGGTGGTTGAGTCGGTGACAGGATACCGGCCGGTGAACGGGCGCTACCGCCCGATTTTGCTGGACGACGAGGGATGGATGCTGCTGCGGACGGTGGGGTTGTTCCTCAGCCTGTGCGAGGGCCGGGTTCTGCTGAAGGATGCGGAGACGGGCGAGTGGTTGCGAAACGCGGAGGAACTGGAGGCTGCCCGTTCTACGCTGGAGGCCGAACTGGAGAAGGCGCGGGCTGAACTGGCGCTGTTGAAAGGAAAGTAGGGCAAGTTGAAGACGCTCCCTGCCGGAGCCCCCGGAGGCTTTCAGCGCCCTCCGGGGGCTTTTTTGTTTCACGGGCGACTGACCTCCGCCAACCACTCGTTCCAGCGCGGGTCTTGCATGGCTTCGGTGGCGCGGCCAAACCACAGGTCGGCGTAGCCCTGAAAGTCCTCGTTCAGTTTGGAGATGCCGGTCTGCGTGGTGCCCCACATGGACTCGTGAACTTCCGACATGGGCCACATCAGTTTCAGGCGGGCGAAGCGCTGCGGGGTGGCCTCGCCGAAATACGCTTGAAGCCAGAGGCGCACCTGCTCGTCGCTCAGGCGGTGATGATGCGAGAAGTTGGCCAGGTCGAAGTAGATGTCGCCCATGCCGGAGTATTCCCAGTCGAGAATGAAGATCTCGCCATTCTCGTCGAGGAAGTTCAGATTGAGCAGGTCGCCGTGGATGGGCGTCGGCGTGTACGGGTCGTGGTTGAAGGCTGCCGCCACTTCCCGCATTCGCCCCTGAATCCAGTCGAAGTTCGCCGGGAACTTGCAGTTGTTGCGCCGGGAGACATCGGTCAGCATCTCTACCCGGCGGAAGACGTCGAACTGGCCGTCCAGCGGCGGGGCGTGGCGATGAAAGGTGCGGACCTTCTCCGCCACGCGGCGGATGTTTTCCTCCTTCACCATCTCTTCCGGCGGAATATGCGCCCCATTGACGTAGCGGGTGACGAGGTAGCCTTCCGGCTCGATGAAGTACTCCACTTCGGGGGCCACGCCCAACTCGCCGGCGGCCTTGTTGGCGGCGTGCTCGATCTCGCGGCGGATACCCAGCAGTTCGGTGTCGGCGCCGGTGATGCGCAAGACATGCGATTTGCCGTCCGCGTCAATGCGGTAGTTCAGGTTCGTGATGCCACCCGTGAGCGGCGTCGTCTTGAGGTCGCTGGCGCCCGCGAGAAAGGGGACGCGGGCGATGGCTTGTTCGAGTGTCAGGCTCATGCTGGTGTTCTCCGTGATCCACCACCGAGACACAGAGTTCACAGAGTCTGATCCTGTGTTTCTCGGTGTGCTCTGTGTCTCAGTGGTGAGAACTGTGGCTCAGTCTGCTGCCGAGGCCGCCTTCGCCAGGTCGGCCTCGATGCGGCGCAGTTCTTCTTCAGCAGTGGCTTTGGGGCCAAAGAAGCGCTTCTTCACGTCCACCTGCCAGTAGATGACCATGAAGACGCAGATAATCACGGTGGTCCACAGCACCAGTTCGCTGGGCGGCATGAGCAGGGCGATGGAGATCAGCGCAATCCAGACGATGGAGATAACGTTCAGCGCCACACCCCAGTTCTTCAGACTCCATGGGGCCTTGTCGGGCGTGGTGTATTAGCCCTGCTGGCGCAGTTTGTTGCGCAGGTTGAGCAAGATGGGGATGCCGTAGGCCCAGTAGAGGAAGATGACGCTGATGGCGGTCACGACGTAAAACGCGCCCGACCAGAGTAGCATGAGCACGGCCAGCACACAGGTGATGATGAGGGACCACACCGGGGTGCGCCACTTCGGGTGAATCTGCTTGATGAGCGAATGGCCGGGCATTCCGCCGTCGCGGGCGAAGGCGAACCACATGCGGCTCATGCTGGTGATGGAGGACAGGCCGCACAGCCACATCGCTACGGCGATGATGACGGCGACGATGTTGGCCATGAAGGCGCTCAGGTTATCGTAGGCCACTTTCAGCACCGGGTAGGCGTCCGTGGCCGTGGCCCCGATGTCGGTGATGGAGAGGGTGAGGGCCATAAGCACGATGTAGCCCACCACGGCGGAGACGGCGACCGAGAGGAAGACGCCCCACGCGCTATTCAGGCGGGCCATCACGGTTTCCTCGGCCACGTGGGCGGAGGCGTCGTAGCCGG
>CAYZNA010000196.1:3341-7135 GCA_964478665.1 uncultured Anaerolineales bacterium | reverse complement strand
CGACAAGGCCCCGGAGAACTTCGGCTCGCTCATCCAGTTCGACACCAACGGCGCACAGACCTACTACATCAAGATCGTCAACCTGGACCGCAGTGACCCGGCCCGGAAGTACTACAGCCTCAGCCTGAACGAAGTCGCCGCCCAACCCACCGCCACCGCCACCGCCACCGCCACGCCGGTCCCGACCGCCACCGCCACCGCCACCGCCACGCCGGTCCCGATTGATGCGCTGGAACCAAACGACACGCCGGAGCAAGCCTCGATTATCTCGGTTGGCACCACCACTACGGAGCTCACCCTGTACCCGGTGGGCGACGTGGACTGGTACCAGTTTGACGCCAAGTCCAACCGCAGTTACAAGATAGAAACCAACGTGGACCCGGGGCTGGATACCTACATGGAGCTGTATCTGGACCCGGCCGGCGCGCCTATCGCCGCCAACGACGACAAGGCCCCGGAGAACTTCGGCTCGCTCATTCAGTTCAACACCGACGGCGCACAGATCTACTACGTCAAGATCATCAACCTGGGCCGCAGCGACCCGGCCCAGAAGTACTACAGCCTCAGTCTGAACGAAGTTACCGCCCAACCCACCGCCACCGCCACGGCGCAGATCACCCCTGGCCAGGCGGACGCCTACGAGCCGAACTACGACTTCGCCCACGCCTCGCTGCTCGGCGTGGGCGAGACTATCAACGCCAACTTTGTCCCGTGGATCGGCTCCGACCCCAACGCGCCCGACAACGACTTCTACAGGGTGTACGTGAAAGAGGGCCTGACTTTCACCTGCGAGACCTCCAACCTGGGCAGCAGCACCGACACCAACATGATACTCTACAACGACGTGGGCAACGTGCTGGGCGGCAACGATGACATCACGTTGGGCAACTTCGCCAGCCGCGTAACCACCCTGATTGGCTACCGGGGCTGGGCCTACGTGCTGGTGGGCCAGGCGCAGCAAGTGCCGCCGCAAGAGACCCCCAACCTGACCTACAGCCTGCGCTGCACCTTCGTCACCCCCACCGCCACCCCCACTCCCACCCCGTTCGGCGGCGGCTTCCCCACCCCCCCGCCCGATACGCGCACCCCTCCGCCCTCCACGCTCTTTCCCACCGCCATCCCCTCCGGCACCCCCACCTACCTGGGCATCACTGCCGTCTCCACGCCGATAATCCCCACCCGCGAAGTGGCCGCGGTGGCCGCCTTTGATCTGGTGGTGTATTTCGACGCCAACCAGAACCAGATCTTTGATCCGGGCGAGGGCGTGACCGGCCTGACGGTGGAACTGTACGACTACTCGCTCAGCACGTTGCTGGCGCGTGGCCTGACCGGCCCGGAGGGCGAAGTGCGCCTGACCGGCTCGGCCTTCGGCCAATATGAGATTCGCGTGCCCTACCTGGGCGTGCGCCGCGTCGTCCCGGCCAACCCGGGTCCACTCTGGATCCGCATCCAATCGGCCGGCATACCCATCCGCCTGCCCTGAACCCGCCCCTGGACGCTTAATGCAACCTCCCTTCGATCCCGATCGGCCAGAGCCGTGGAGCCGCGCTCCCCGAAGCCGCACCGCCCGCGAGGGCCTGAATCTGATGTGGCGCGATCCCGTGGGGCGCTGGCTGATCCTCGGCACCGGCCTGATCACCCTGTTTACCTGCGGCGTGCTGGTGTTTGCCCTGTTGCTGTTCGGCCCCTTCGATTTTGGAGGGAAGACCGCCAGCGGGAGCACCTCCACGCCCGATGTTGCGCAAACCGAGACCGCGGCCCCGGACTTCGGTGCGTTGATCATCTCCGGCGAACTGTCGGTGGAGGCCAATCTGCCGGCCAGCCTGACCCTGGGCGAGCAGCCCTTTGCCCTCACGCCGGTGCACGTGGCCGCCGATGGCAGCCTGCCGGTGCCGGCAGATGCCGAGGGCGCGGCCTACTGGATCTATGGCACGCTGATCAACTACGCCATTGCGCTGCCCAACACCGCCGACAACGCGGTGATTATGGGGGCGCTGCGCGTGGGCGACCTCATCCAGCTCGGCCTCAGCCGGGGACAGGTGCTGCAGTTCCAGGTGAGCAACAAGTTGCGCGTGGCGCCCACCGCTATCGAGCTGCTGGCGCAAAACCAGCCCGGCCTGACCCTGTTTCTGGTGGGTGGGGTGATGACCGACCGGCTGGTGATCCAGGCTCAGTTCGTAGAGCCGGCCGCCGGCGGGGAGGCCGCGGCCTCGCCCGCCGGGCTGAACGAACCGCGCACCGTGGCCGGCGTGACCGTCTCGGTGCAGGCGGTGCGCTCGGTCGCCCGGCCCTCCGAAGTGCCGCCCGGCTGGTCGTATCTGGTGGTGGACTACACGCTAAGCAACGACGGGGAGGCCGCTTTCACGGCCGCGCAGGCCAACTCTACCCTGACCGACGCGCGCGGGCAGGATTACTCCCCCACTTTTCAGGCGCTGGGCTACGCCACTTATCCGCCGCTGCCGGACCAGATCGCTGCCGGCGGGGTGGTACAGGCCAGTGTGGGCTATCTGGTCCCTGTGGGGCTGGCCGGGCCGGACCTGCTGTGGCGCTTCTACCCCGGCGCCGCCTCCGCCTCCCACGCCGACTTCACCTTGCCCTACGGCCCGGTGAGCGCCCGCATCGTGGTCGAACTGACCTCCGCCGTGCTCTCCGAAGACGGACACGACCTCAACATCAACGGCGTGATCTACAACCCCTCCAACCTGGCCGCCACCATCACCCGCACCGATGTGACTTTCCGCACCGAGGCCGGCGAGGACATCACCCTGCGCTTCATTGACCCGTCCTTCCCGTGGACCATTGGCCCGCAGGCCCCCCCCACGCCCTTCACCCTGACCTACGTGCGCCCGCAGGGGGCGAAGGCCACCCTGCGCATTTTCGACTTCGTCTTTCAGATCAACCTGCAGGGGTAGCTACTCGCCCGCCAGCCGGCACAGTCGCCCGGTGGGCGCCTCTCCCGCGCTCCGCGCGAGCGGTGTCGCGGGAGAGGCAGGTGCCGGGGGGGTGTGCCTGTTCCGGCTGGCGGGTCAGCGGCGGCATGTGGTGGCGGTTGCTTCACCCTTGCCGCAACATGGAGGTGAACCATGCTGCTCCGAACCTCTCGCCTTCTGATCGCACTCTCTCTGCTGCTGGCTGCCTGCCTCCCCGCCGCTACTCCCACCCCACAGGTCATCCTGCTCTCCACCGCCACGCTGCCTCCGGCCGCGACCGCGCTCCCCTCCCCGATACCGACTCCGCCTCCCACCGCGCCCCCTCCCCCGCCAAAAGCCCTCACCATCTGCACCGGCGCCGAACCCGAGTCACTCTTCCCCTGCGGCACTTCGATGTACGTCGCCAGCCTGATCCAGCAGGCCATCTTCGACGGGCCGATTGACACGCGCGGCTTCGACTTCCAGCCGGTGATCCTCGAGAAGCTGCCCTCGCTGGCCAACGGCGACGCGCTGCTCGAACCGGTGACGGTGGAGGCCGGGGATCGGGTGGTGAACGAGGCCGGGGAGGTGGTACAGCTCGCGGTCGGGCGGCGGGTGCGCCCATACGGCTGCAACCGGCCCGAGTGTGCCGTGAGCTGGGATGGGAACCCGCTGCAGACGGGCCGGTTCTCGGCCACCTTTCGCCTGCTGGAGGGGGTGAAGTGGTCCGACGGGGAACCGCTGACCGCCGCCGACTCGGTCTTCAGCTTCCGGGTGGCGCGCGAATGCGCCACGCAGTGGGGGCCGTGCGGGGGCGGCGGGCTCACCCCGTCCAGCCAGGAGACCGTGGACCGCACCGCCTCCTACACTGCCCTCGACCCTCTC
>CAYZNA010000196.1:0-3331 GCA_964478665.1 uncultured Anaerolineales bacterium | reverse complement strand
CCACTACCGGACGGACTTCTTCATCCCCCTGCCCGAGCACCGGCTGCGTGACTTCACGGCAGCGGAACTGCTGGAGGACGACGAGGTCAATCACCGCCCGATGGGATGGGGGCCATTCGTCATCAAACGCTGGCGGCCCGGCGACCGGATCGAGCTGGAGCGCAACCCGCACTACTTCCGCGCCGGGGAGGGTCTGCCCTACTTCGACCGGCTGACCTTCCGCTTCACCGGCGAGGGGCCGGAAAAGAACCTGCCCCTGCTGGAAGATGGCTCGTGCGACGTGCTGACCCTCGACACCCACCTCGACAGCGTCCTCGATCAACTGCTGACCCTCGACCGGGGCGGCGCGCTGAAACTATACGCCACCCCCGGCACGGTCTGGGAGCACCTCGACTTCGGCCTCAACCCCGCCCCGGACTACCTCCACCCGGACCTGTTCGAGGACCCCCGGACGCGGCAGGCGCTGGCTCGCTGCATTGACCGGAGGCGGATTGTGTCCGAGCTGTTCCACGGCCTGACCCTCGTCCCGGACTCTTATCTCTCCCCGCTGCACCCCCTCGCCGCGCTGGCCGAGATCACCCGTTATCCCTTCGACCCGGCCCTCGGCCGCGCCCTGCTGGACGAGGTCGGCTGGCGCGACGCGGACGGCGACGGGGTGCGCGAGGCCCACGGCGTGGCCGGCGCGCCGGACGGTAGGCCCCTGCGCTTGAGCTACCTTACCTCCACCAGCGCGGCCCGCGCGCAGGTGGCCGGGCTGATTTCCACCGATCTGGCCGCCTGCGGCGCGGCGGTGGACTGGCAGCAGCTCCAGCCGGCCGACCTGTTCGCGGAAGGCGCGCAGGGGCCGCTCTTCGGGCGCAGGTTCGATCTCGCCCAGTTCGGCTGGCTCACCGGGGTCACCCCGCCCTGCGACCTGTTTCTCTCCTCAGCCATCCCCTCCGAAGGCAACAACTGGCAGGGGACCAACAACACCGGTTACAGCAGCGCTGCCTTCGATGAGGCCTGCGAGGCGGGGCTGGCTACCCTGCCCGGCACGCGGGAATACGTCTCCGTCCACCTCGCCGCCCTGCGCCTTTTTACCGCTGATCTCCCGGTCCTGCCGCTCTATCTGCGCTTCAGCGTATCTGCCTCCCGGCCCGATCTCGTTGGCCTGTCGCCCGACACAACCCAACCGGCGGAAACGTGGAATCTGGAGGAATGGCGGCTGGCGGGGGAAGCGCCCCATCCCTGACCCCACCCCCCAGCCCCTCCTCACCACGGAGACCACAAAGAGCTCAAACGGGGCGAAGGCCGGGGATCGCCGGCGAATTCCGGGAAAACCTGTACAGTTGGGCCTTGACGTGGGCCCCTCACGAGGCCAGCCTGCGCCACCGCCGGCTGCTGCGCCTGCACCGCGCCGAGGTGGCCCTGTCGCGGGAGGCCTTCCTGCGGCGCTACGGAGGATGAGTGACATGAATCGGCATCTTGTCCCCGATCCGGACAGGCCCGCCGCCCGCCGCAGCACGTTTCCCCTCGAACGACTGCTGTCCGGCGCCGCCGCGGTCGCCGCACTTGCGGTCTCGCTGCGCGCCTGGCAGGTGATGGGCGGCTCCCGGCCCATGTGGCCGCTGCCGGCCCATGCTGACCGCCGTGGTCATCCTGACAGAGTTGAACCTTCCCGGCCAGGGTTTCTTCACGCTCGCGCAAGCGTTCGGAAAGTACACTGGCCCGGTTTGCCCTGAGAACGCATTTCGGTATACTTCATCTGCCAATCCGGTATAATCACAGGCTCACTCATGGCCCTCAACTTCCCCCACAATCCCGAGATCCGGCTGGAAAGGCCGCCCCTGGTCGAGGTCGTGTGTCAGGTACGCTTTCCGGTGATCTTGCGCATTGCCAGGGAAGAACCGAGCGAGTTTCAAGAACTTATCCGCAGGAGGTTTCCCCTGCTGGAGATGGAGCAAAGCGTTCTGGTTCAGTTTCCGGGGCTTTCGGGCGAAGGCGCGCCAGTGGCCGAGGCGCAGGCGAAGATATATCGTTTCCGAACGCCGGACACGCACACGAGCATCTCGCTGGCGGTGGATTTCTTTGCCCTCTCGACTGACCGGTACACCCACTGGGAGGATTTCGCTCAGGATTTGCGACTGGCCCACGAGGCCGTTCAACAGGTATACCAGCCGCCCTACGCGACGCGCATCGGCCTGCGATACGTCAACCGGCTGACCCTGGCGAATACGGGTGGCCAGTCAGTGGCAGAGCTGCTCGACCTTGTTCGTCCCGAACTGACGGCTCTCTTGCGCGGCACGGCGTGGAGCGATCCAGAGAACATGCTTTGCCAGCTCGTTCTCACGGACGGGCAGGCGAAACTCACCCTGCGAACCGGTTACGGGGAAGAACAGGACGAACCTTTCTTCCTGCTGGACCTGGACTATTTTGAAGACGGCGAACTGCCGCTAACCGGCCTGCCCGAGCGCACCCGGCGCTATCACGACACGATCTGCGACGCCTTTCGCTGGTGCCTGCCCGACGAAAGTCTTTCCCGGTTTGCGCCCATCGTCGAGGAGGCTTCCCGCCCATGACCCTCGCCCACCAGACTGCCCATTCGGACCCCATTGCCGACCAGTTCGGCCAGTTGGTGCTGGGGTTTCGCCGCAGCAACGGCGGGTTTGCGGTGACCAGCGGCAGCCGCCTGCACGTCTCTCCCGCTGCCGCCGGTACCGTGGATTACCGGGGCGAGTGGGGGTTCAGGGCTGCCAGGTTCCACGTTGACGTTTCTGGTTCTTATGTGGCCCTCGCCCGGCTGGCCGTCCGGCCGACTTCGGCCCGCGGACCCGGCCAGCGACACGTTCTACTTCGGGCCGCTTTCCTGACCGGTTGCATCCGCCTTCATCCGGCCATCCGTTCCATAGGGGATCCTCCGTTGCGACCCTCCGTCCTGATCACTGGCCGGTGCTCACTTCGGAGGTGGACGAAAAGACCGGCCAGCCAAAGCCCCTGCGCCCGGAGACCGCCCTCGACCTCGCCCGCGAGGAAGTCATCGCCCTGCGCAAGCGCGGCCTGCTGGCCGGACGCGAAGTCCAGTTCGACCCGGTCACCGACTGGGTTCTCATGGCATGGGACGCCTTCAAAGCGGTCGAGTTCCCGGCCGACGAGGCCCGCAAGCTGGCGATTGCGCTCGGCGTGGGCCTCGAAGACACGCTATGCCGGTCATCGTTCAGACGGCGACGGTGGCATGGGGATGCCACCGCTACGGCCCGGTCGCTCGGTCGCCCTTCCTGACCGGCGGACTACGGATATCCGTAGGACCGGCATCCCGTAGGACCGGCATCCCGTAGGACCGGCATCCCGTAGG
>CAYZNA010000195.1:0-7195 GCA_964478665.1 uncultured Anaerolineales bacterium | reverse complement strand
GCCGAGGCAGAACTGACCCGCCTCCGCGCGGCGCTCGCCCGGCACAACGACCCCGCTGCCGAATAGTCCCACCGTTCCCGACCCTTTTCTCCCGACCCCGGCCCCCCCGCCGGGGCCGCTGTTCTTTCCTCACTCCCTCCACCCGGCCTCCACGATTCCTCCACAACCTCGCCCCATAATCCCGTTCACAAGTCAACCTCACCAACAAGGAGATAACGATGAACGGGAGAACGATTTTCAAAGTAGTGCTGGCGGTGATGGTCATCGTCGCTGCGGCGGGCCTCGCCGGGCTGGCCTTCAATGCCGGGGTGGCGCGCGGGCTGGCGGAGAGCGGCAAACTGCCGGCCATCACCGCCGCGCCGGGAGCGGTTCCGTATCCATTCTACGGCCCCTTCTTCTTTCACCGACCCTTCGGCTTCGGGCTGCTCGGCCTGATCTTCCCGTTGCTGTTCCTGTTCCTGCTCTTCGGCCTGCTGCGCCGCGCCTTCTGGCACGGGCCGCGCTGGCATGGCCCGCTGGGCGGCCCGTGGATGCACGGCTGGCACGCCAAGCCGGGCGAAAGCGCCGAATGGGAAGAGCACGTCCCGCCGATGGTGGCAGAGTGGCATCGCAAGATGCACGAGCCGCAGGCGGAGGGGACGGCGGAGAGATAGCGGTCAGACGGACGTGAAGAGTGAAGAGTGATGCGTGAAGCGTTCACGCATCACCCTTCACTTTCCCCATGAAATCCATCCTCGTCGTAGACGACGAACCCAAGATCACCCGGCTGGCCCGCGACTATCTGGAGCACGCGGGCTTTGCCGTGCTGACCGCCGGGGATGGCCGGTCCGCGCTGGCGGCCGCCCGTTCGGCCAGACCCGATCTGGTGGTGCTGGACCTCGGCCTGCCGGAGATGGACGGGCTGGACGTGTGCCGGGCGCTGCGCCGCGAGTCGAACGTGCCGATCATCATGCTCACGGCGCGCATCGAGGAAAGCGACCGCATCGTGGGCCTCGAACTGGGCGCGGACGACTACGTGACCAAGCCCTTCAGCCCCAAAGAACTGGTGGCCCGCGTGCGCGCCGTGCTGCGCCGGATGGAGAACGCGGCCTCTCCCTCAGAAGTGATTCGGGCCGGGGACCTGACGCTCGACCTGCCGCGCATGAGGGTCACGGTCGGCCCGGCGGCGCGCGAGGTGGAACTGACCGCCAGCGAGTTCCAACTGCTGGCCGCCCTCGCCCGCCAGCCGGGGCGCATCTTCACCCGCGCCCAACTGCTCGACGCCGTAGCCGGGGTGGCGTTTGAATCCTACGAGCGCGCGATAGACAGCCACGTCAAAAACATCCGCCGCAAACTGGAGCCGGACCTGCGCGAGCCGCGCTACGTGCTGACGGTGTATGGGGTGGGTTATAAGTTTGCCGATGGCTGAGACCTTCTCTTGCAAGCGTATTCCGTATTGGGTATTCCGTTACGAAATACGGAACACGCCATACGCGATTCGCAGAGCAACACTGTGAGACATCGCCCTCACCGTCCCCCGTGGTGGCCCGCCGGCGAGCCGTGGCCTCCCCACGGCCCGCCCGGTCCACGGGCATGGCACAACCTGCGCGGGCGTTTCCTGTGGCGCGTGGCCGGCCTGTTCCTGTTTCTCTCGGCCTTCACTGTTGGCAGTTGCGCGCTGACGTTCTGGCTGGCGTTTGCCGGAGCGCGCATACTGCGCATCCCGCCGGGCGCAGTGCCGTTCCTGGCTTTCAGCAGTTTCGTGATTGTGACGGTGGGATTTACGCTGGCCGGGCGCGGACTGCGGGGAATGGCTTTGCCCATCGGCGACATGATGGAAGCCGCCGGGCGCGTGGCGCAGGGCGAGTATTCCGTGCGGGTGGCGGAGCGCGGCCCCCGCGAAGTGCGGGCGCTGGCCCGCGCCTTCAACGAGATGGTCGCCCGCCTGCAACGCAACGACGAGCAGCGCCGCAGCCTGATGGCCGACATCGCCCACGAACTGCGCACACCGCTCACCGTCATT
This sequence comes from uncultured Anaerolineales bacterium, assembly GCA_964478665.1. GTDB lineage: Bacteria > Chloroflexota > Anaerolineae > Anaerolineales > CAYZNA01 > CAYZNA01. The sequence continues at coordinate 5,193 of CAYZNA010000195.1, read as the reverse complement.
CAGGGCAACACCGAGGGGCTGCTGGACGGGCTGTATCCGCGCGACGACGAGCACCTCGCCGCCATTCTGGAGGAGACGCGCCTCCTTTCCCGGCTGATTGACGACCTGCGCACGCTGTCGCTGGCCGAGTCCGGCGCCCTCCGGCTGCAGCGCGAACCCGCCGACGTGGCGGCGCTGGCGCGCGAGGCGGCGGCTTCCTTCCGGGCGCAGGCCGACGCGGCCGGAGTGACGCTGGAAACCGATCTGGCAGACGGCCTCCCCGCGCTCGACCTTGACCCCGCGCGCATTCGCGAAGTGCTGGCCAACCTGATCGTCAACGCGCTGCAGCACACCCCGCCCGGAGGCCGGGTCCGCGTGCGGGGCAGCGCCGGGGAGGGCGGGGTCACGCTGGCGGTGGAGGACACCGGCGCGGGCATCCCCCCGGATGAACTACCCCGCGTTTTTGGCCGCTTTCACAAATCGCGCGATTCCGGAGGAGCGGGGTTGGGACTGGCAATTGCGAAGAGCCTCGTGGAAGCTCACGGCGGCCAGATTTCTGCGCAGAGCGAGCCGGGGCGGGGGACCACGATCCGGTTTACGCTGGCCCGCCGCAACTGACGCCAACCTTCCCCCCCGGCCAGCGGTCGGCTATACTATGCGCCCGCCGTTTAGCGAAGGGCCTGTCCGAAGTACCCGCGAGGTTTCTGAAAACCTCGCGGGTTCAAGGTCATTCGGATAGCCCTGACAGGGAGAGAAACTTCAATGTCTGAGACTGGAAAAAGAGTCCGCGTCGCCATCATCGGCGTCGGCAACTGCGCCTCGTCGTTCGTGCAGGGCGTGGAGTTCTACAAGAATGCCCCGGACGATCTGGAAGTGCCGGGGCTGATGCACGTCAACCTGGGCGGTTACCACATTCGCGATATCGAGTTCACCGCCGCCTTCGACGTGGTCACCACCAAAGTTGGGCTGGACCTGAGCGAGGCGATCTGGGCGCACCCCAACAACACCGTCAAGTTTTCGGATGTGCCCGGATTGAACGTGCCGGTGAGCCGGGGCATGACTCACGACGGGCTGGGCAAGTACCTGAGGCAGGTGGTGCAAAAGGCCCCCGGCCCCACCGCCGACATTGTGCGGATTCTGAAGGACACCGGGACCGACGTGGTGGTGAGTTACCTGCCGGTCGGCTCGGAGATGGCGACGAAGTGGTACGTGGAGCAGGTGCTGGAGGCCGGCTGCGCTTTCGTCAACTGCATCCCGGTCTTCATCGCCAGCGCAGAATACTGGGGAAAGCGGTTCCGCGAGCGCGGCCTGCCCATCATCGGCGACGACATCAAAAGTCAGGTGGGGGCCACTATCACCCATCGCGTGCTCACCAGCCTGTTCCACGACCGGGGGGTGAAACTGGACCGCACCTACCAACTGAACTTCGGCGGCAACATGGACTTCTACAACATGCTGGAGCGCGAGCGGCTGGAGTCCAAGAAGATTTCCAAGACCAACGCCGTCACCAGCCAACTGCCGTACAAACTGCCGGAGGGCGACGTGCACGTTGGCCCCTCCGACTACGTGCCGTGGCTGACCGACCGCAAGTGGTGCTACATTCGCATGGAAGGCACCACCTTTGGCAACGTGCCGCTCAATCTGGAACTCAAGCTGGAAGTGTGGGACAGCCCCAACTCGGCCGGGGTGGTGATTGACGCCGTGCGCTGCGCCAGACTGGCGCTGGATCGCGGCCTGGCCGGCCCGCTCACCGCGCCCTCCTCGTACTTCATGAAGACCCCGCCGGTGCAGTACACCGACGACGAAGCGCGGAAGTTGACGGAGGAGTTTATCGCCGGGCAGTAGTCTGACCCTTTCCCCGCCCCATGTCCCTCTCACAGACTCCTCCCGGCAACCCCTTCGCCGCACCCGGCCAGTGGTATCGCGGCAACCTGCACACCCACACCACCGAGTCGGACGGCGCGCGCGCGCCGGAGGCGGCGCTGGCGTGGTACGCGGCGCACGGCTACGACTTCGTTTCCATTACCAACCACGACCGGATTACCCGCGCAGCCGTGCCGGATGGCAGCCTGCTCACCCTGCCCGGCGCGGAACTTTCGCTGGGCCGCATCCGGCAGGGTGCGTCGCTGCACTGCGTCGCTGTCGGGCTGGCGGCGCAGACCGTCCCCGACCGGGTTCCCGGTCCGGCTGCCGGATGGGTCGCCCTCCCGTGCGCCCCCGAATGACGGCAAATGCGTCTTCTTGCACAAATTTGACTTTTTTGGGGAATGCCTCTACACTCTAGCACATGACCGCAGCGCGCGCAGGCCGGCCAGATGGGTCGGGTCCACTGTGCCGGGGTTGGCCTCCAGGGTGATCTCGCGTTTGTGGTCTGATGATGGATCGCGATCTCAACGCCGCCATCAACCTGGAGCAGTTGATTACCGCGAGTTCCGCGGAAAGTTACGCCTGTGGAGAGGGTGTAAGACCGGGACATCCGGCAGTCCTCGACGAAGCAGGAACCGAACGTCAATCTACCCTTGTGTGGATTTGTGTAAGTTTCGGAGAACGGAACGATGCTATATTGGAGGCATCGTCGCTCTGGAAGCCATCTGATCCCTGATTCGCCGGAAGGAGGTGAGGCAAAACCTGCAGACACGCGAGATTCGCCACCCGATGTGGTGCAAACCAACGGGTCTCGCCCCGGCCGCCTTGTCGTAACTGACGCGTGCGCAGGAGCGGGGGAGACAATATCCGGCCCGCCCGCGAGGGCGAGATTTCACCAGGTACTATTTGGAGGAGACCAAAATGAACGCACGTGATTCTGGGCGACTGAGCCGCCGCGACTTCCTCAAGGTGGGCGCCGCCGCCGGTGCCGGCGCGTTGCTGGCAGCCTGTGGTCCGAAAGCTGCTGCGCCGGGCGCTGCCTTGCCCGATCTGACCAGCGGCAACAGCATTCCCCTGGACGATCTGATCGCCGCCGCCAGGAGCGAGGGTGAACTGACGACCATCGCCTTGCCCCACGACTGGGCCAACTACGGCGAGATCATCGAAACCTACAAGTCGAAATTCGGCCTGAAGATCAACGAACTGAACCCGGACGCCGGCTCGTCCGACGAACTGGAAGCCATCCGCGCCAACAAGGATAGCAAAGGCCCGCAGGCTCCAGATGTCATTGACGTCGGCGTCGGTCACACCAAGAATGCCATGGCCGATGGCCTGGTGGCCAAGTACAAGGTTTCAACGTGGGACAGCATCCCGATGAAAGATCCGGATGGCTACTGGTGGGGCGAGTACTACGGGGTCCTGGTCTTTGAGGTGGTCAAGCCCCAGATCGCGAACACGCCGCAGGACTGGGAGGACTTGCTCAAGCCCGAGTACAAAGGCAAGGTCGCTATGGCCGGCGATGTGCTCAAGTCGAACCAGTCGGTCCAGACCGTCCTGGCAGCCGGACTCTCGCGCACTGGCGGTGATATCACAAAAGCCGCAGAGGCCGGCCTCCAGTTCTGGAAGGAAATGAACGCGGCTGGCAACTTCATCCCGGTCATTTCCGACCAGGGCAAGATCGCCCAGGGCGAGACGCCGATCACCATGGAGTGGGACTATCTGGCTCTGGCCAACCGCGATGCCCTGGCCGGCAACCCCGAGCTGGACATTGCCGTCCCCAGGACGGGCGTGCTGGCCGGGCCGTACGCCGGCGGCATCAGCGCCTACGCGCCGCACCCGTATGCGGCGCGGCTGTGGTGGGAGTTCGTGATGTCGGACGAGGGCCAGCTCCTGTACCTCAAGGGCTACGCCCATCCTATCCGCTTCAATGACATGGCGGCGCGCGGCGTGATCCCGGCCGACATGGCAGCCAAGCTGCCCCCGGCCGAAGCCTACGCCAAGGCCTTCTTCCCGACCGTACAGCAACTCACGGACACCAAGACCTACATCACCGAGAACTGGCGCAAGGTTGTCTACGGAGAGGGTTAGGAGAACCTGGCGTGAGCCGTATGTCAAACAATCGGCTCGGAAAGAGGGACGCGCCGGAGGCGCGTCCCTCACGTCCGAGATTTTCCTGGAACTGGCTGGGCGTGGCCCCGTTCTTCGCCTTCGCGATCATGTTTTTGTTCCTGCCCTCGGTCTCGATCGTGGTGCGCAGTTTTCAGGGGGCGGGCGGCAGGTTCACGTTCGACAACATCAAAGCCGTTCTCACCACGCGCGACCTGATCAACGCCTACAAAGCCAGCCTGAGCATCAGCCTGATCACCTCGTCCGGTGGCGCGGTGTTCGGCTTCCTGCTGGCCTATGCCGTGATTCTGGGCGGCCTGCCCCGCGCCGTGCGCACCTTCATGACCACCTTTTCCGGGGTAGCCTCCAACTTCGCCGGCGTGCCGCTGGCGTTCGCCTTCATCGCCACCATGGGCAATGCCGGGCTGGTGACCCGCTGGCTTGAATCGGTCCTGGGGTTCGACATCCACCAGACAGGTTTCACCATCTACAATATCTGGGGCCTGAGCATTGTCTACATGTACTTCCAGTTCCCACTGATGGTGCTGATCATGGCCCCGGCCCTGGACGGGCTGCGGCGCGAGTGGCGCGAGGCCTGTGAGAACCTGGGGGCCACCTCCTACCAGTACTGGCGTTACGTCGCCTTCCCCATCCTGCTGCCCTCGATGCTGGGCACCATGATCCTGCTGTTCGGCAATGCCTTCGGCGCCTACGCCACGGCTTACGCCTTCTCCGGCAGCTTCATCAACCTGGTGACGATTGTGATCGGGGCGCAGATTCAGGGCGATGTGCTCTACAACCCCGGCCTGGGCAATGCACTCGCCCTGGGGATGGTGCTGATCATGACCGCTTCGATGCTGGGCTACGTATGGATGCAGCGCCGGGCGGCGAGGTGGGTGCAATGAAGAAAACCCCTATTTGGTCCTGGCTCTGGCTCATCCTGGGGCTGATTTACTTCTTCCTGCCCCTGTTCGCCACCTTCGAGTTCAGCATGCGGGCCATCAAAGACCGCTACACGTTCGAAGCCTACCGGTTGGCCTTCAGTGATCCGGCTTTCTACCACAACTTTGGCTATTCCTTGATGTGGTCGGTCGTGACCATCGTCACCAGCCTGGCCCTGGTGGTGCCGGCCGCTTACTGGGTTCACCTGCGTCTACCGCGGCTGAGGCCAGTTGTTGAGTTCGTAACCCTGATGCCGTTCGTGGTGCCGGCCGTCGTGCTCGTCTTCGGCTTCATCCGGCT
>CAYZNA010000194.1:0-7235 GCA_964478665.1 uncultured Anaerolineales bacterium | reverse complement strand
GACGAGGCCTTCAGCAAAATGGACACCGCCCGCACGGCCAGCGCCCTGCAGTTTATGCGCGAGAGCGGCCTGCAGGTGCTGCTGGCCACCCCGCCCGACAAATCCGGCGCGCTGTTGCCCTACGTGGACAGCGTGCGCACCGTAGTGCGCAAGAACAACCACTCGTTTGTGATTGAGATTGATAAGGCCGAGATGATGAAAGAACTGGAAGGCAACGGCACGTAGCGCGTATCTGGAACTGGTCGCCGGGCAGGTGGCGGTGGAACGAACCATCAAATGGCCCACAAAACAAAAGACGACGGAGACCCCGGGGGGCGTTTTAACCTGACCTTGAAGGGTCAGGTGGGCCACGGTAATCGCGGCCCCGCCACACCCGGCCTTACTCCCTGTCGTCTGACGGTAGTTTACCACAAACTGAAAGACTGGCAAGAGGAACACAGATGAAACTGTCCACCTTATCCCCACATACTGTAGAGAAAATCAAAGCCTACCGCTGGGACCGCATCATCGAAAAGCACGAAGGCCCGGAAGATTGGGACTCCGTCCTTGAGTTCTATCAACCGGAATTCATGGTCATCAACGGGTATGACGTGCTGCTGCCGGTAGAGCAGGCACGGCATCCCAACATTACGATCCTGCGCTGCATTCCCGGCAAGGACGAGCAGGTGCTTACCCTGTTTCTCAAAGACACGACCTACATGGACGATCCTGAACTTGAAGCGTTTTACACCGGTTTTGTGGCCGTCTGCGAGAAGGTGGCCGGGGAGGAGTTCTTTATCGCCACCCTGTATCACGAGTGGTTCATCATCCAGAACCCGTGAGGCCCGTTCTGCGCGATGGACCCCGGATTGAGCTTTGTCCCCTCCCCGGACATTGCCCTCCTCCTGCATACCCTGCTGGACATCCTCGAGCGGCGGCCCGGCCCCCCTCTCCCACCGGGACCATGGCCCCCGGAGCGAAGCGGGGCGGGGGAGGGGCAGGAGGCTGCCCTGGCCCCGCTGCGCGGGGTGAGGGCCATCCGCTGCGCCCTGCCCGATCTGCCCCTGCCCGGCTACAACAGCCAGCTCGACCCGGCCCCGCGCGCCACTGCCAACCAGCAACTGCAAGCCCTCGAACGGGCCGGCGTGGTGCGGCTGACCTGGCTGCGCGGGGAAACCGGCCACCTGCTGGAGTCGGTCACGCTGCTCCCCGAACGGGCCGCGGACGCCTTCCGGCTGTTGAGCCGCACCCCGCTGGCCGATCACCGCTCCCGACTGGCCGACCTGCTGCTGGGCGAGCGCTTCCGCTTCCACGATTGGCGGGTGCGCGCCCTCCAGCACGCCCTGGCCCAACTGCAGGCCGAAAAATCCCCGGCCCCATTCAGCCTGACCGACGAGGAATTCAACCGCGATCTGCTCACCGCGCTGGCCGCGCTGGACGAGATAAGCGAAGAGACCGCCTATCGGGTTTTCAGTGTGCGTGTGTTCAACGACAGCAAACGGCTGGAGGCGCTGATGCGCGCAACGGTCGTGCTGGCCCGGCGTAATTGCCCGGAGTGGCGCGGACTGACCGCCGAAGAGGTGCTGCGGGAACTGAACCTGGTGCCCAACCCCGGCCACCTGTACTTACACGGGCCGTGGCAACTGGTGGACGATGCCGGCCAGATTCTCTCGCCGGGCGAGTTCCAGCCCTCGGTGGGGCTGCCAGCGGCGCAGGCCGGGCGGCTGTTGCGGGCGACCGTGGCCGCCCCGCAAGTGATCTGCGTGGAGAACCCGACTTCTTTCTACGAACTCATACGAAATACGCCATACGAAATAGCTTCCCTCTGCCTGTGGGGCAACCCCTCCCCGGCCTGCCGCCACTTGCTGCGCTGCCTGCCGGCGGAGACGCCGTTGCGAGTGTGGGCCGATCTGGACTACGGCGGGCTGAACATCCTCGCCCAACTGCGCGAGCAAGTTCACCCCCGCGTCGCGCCGTTGTGGATGGACGTGGCTACCCTTGAGGCCCACGCTCAATGGGCGCGCCCGCTCTCCCCCGCCGACCAGAAAAACCTGACCCGCCTGCTGCGCCGCCCGGCGCTGGCCGACCAGGGGCCGCTCATCCGGCACCTGCTCCAGCGCGGACTGAAGTTGGAGCAGGAGGCCATCCGCATGCCCTGACCCGGCGCCCCCTCCTCCACCACCCGCCACATGTACCACGCCCCGAGCGTGCGATAGGGCCGCCACGGCTCTGCCAGGCGCTGCATCTCCGGCAGGCCGGGCAGGGCCGCCATGCGCGGGTCGCTCTGACCCAGATGCTGCAGGGCGACGGGCAGATAGACCGGAGCACAGGTCAGCCGGTGTAACCGCACACACCCACGCGAGGCGAGTTAACCACCGGTAACATCATCTCCATGCCGCACTCGTGCTCCTCGGCGTGCGCCTCGCACACCCAGCCATTCCCACCCCACATGCAGTCGGTGCACACCTCGGTGGCCAGCGCGCCGCACACGTTGCACGCGATCGGCGGGGGGTGGTTGCGAGCCAGCACCTTGAGCTCGTCTTGCGGCAACAGCCCCTCCCACTGGTCGGCCACTCTCAGCTTGAGATACGTGGTTGAGCCGAAGTCGTATTCGTGGAAGAACTCCATACCGGGTTGCAGCACCCTGTCCAGCCGGACCTCCATGCTCTGGGGCGGCGCCCCCCCAAACATGTCGGACCACATGCCATCTATGCCGCCAGTATCCATCTCGTAGGACACACCGTCAATGGTGAACGCGCTCAGGTGGCCGCAACACTCCAGCCAGACATCGCGCAGAAAATCGTCCAGCTCGGCCAGAGTCGCCTCGGCGGGGATCTCTATGTTCATCCAGTAGTCGCTATACTGGCGCCCCTCCATCCGCAAGTGGAAGGTCTTGCGCAACTTCCCCTCCGCCGGCTGGTGTTCGCTGTGGCATTTTTTCAAGTGGCGGGTGATGCCGGTCCGCTTGAAATCCTTGCCGCATAGGGTACAGGTTCCGGTCGAAACCCAATCGGATTCAGCCATGCTGGCCTCCTTTCTGTCCTGCCGCCGGCGCAGGCACATCCTGTGTGGCGCGCTGCCGGGGGTTAATCAGGCACATTTTAGCCTGTTCTGGCCGATGGGGCAAGAAGCGCCCGGCTCAGGGTGCGTTTTGCCCTACTGGGCCGCAACAAACACCGACTTGTACTCGCTGTAGTGCTCCAGCGCCACCATGCCCTGCTCACGACCAATGCCGCTGTGCTTCATCCCGCCAAAGGGCGCTTCGATGTGCACGCTGCTGCTGCTGTTGACCGAGATCATGCCGGTCTGCCAGGCGCGCACCACGCGGAACACCCGCCCCACGTCGCGGGTCCACAGCGAGCCGGACAGGCCGTAGGCGCTGTCGTTGGCGATGCGGATCGCTTCCTCCTCGCCCTCGAAGGGTATCATCGCCACCACCGGGCCGAAGATCTCCTCCTGCGCGATGCGCATGCCGCTGGTTACATCCACGTACACCGCCGGGCTGAGGTAGTTGCCCCGCGCCAGCGAACCCTCCGCCGGGATCTCGCCCCCGACCACCCGGCGCGCCTCCCCATCGCCAATCTCCAGATAGCGGCAGACCGACTCGCGGTGCCGGGGCGTGATCAGCGGCCCCATCTCCGTGCTCGGGTCCTGCGTGTCGCCGACCTTCATCGTTTTCACGCGGGCCACGAACTTCTCCACAAACTCGTCGTAGATCGGGCGCTGGATCAGGAAGCGGCTGCGCGAGCAGCAATCCTGCCCGGCGTTGTCGAACACCGAGAACAGCGAGGACTCCACGCAGGCGCCCAGGTCGGGGACGTCGGCAAAGATGATGTTGGCCGACTTGCCGCCCAGCTCCAGCGAGACGCGCTTGATATCGGGCGCGGCCATCTGCATGATACCGGCTCCGATCTCGGTTGAGCCGGTGAAGGAGATTTTGCGCACGCGCGGGTCCTGCACCAGCGCCGAGCCGGTCGCGCCGCCGGGACCGGGAACCACGTTCAACACGCCCTCCGGCAGCCCGGCTTCCAGCGCGCAGTCGGCCAGCAGGAGCGCGGTGAGCGGGGTGGCGGAGGCCGGTTTGATGACCACCGTGTTGCCCATTGCCAGCGCGGGGGCCACCTTCCAACTGGTGATGAGCATGGGGAAGTTCCACGGGGTGATGGCCGCGCACACGCCAACGGGTTCGCGGAAGGTTATGTGCGTGCCTTTCGCCGCCACCGGGATGGTCTGCCCGTGGAATTTGTTCACCGCTCCGGCGTAATACTCAAAGCAGTTGGCCACCGCGCCGATCTCGCCGCGCGCCGCGCCGATGGGCTTGCCGCCGTTGCGGCTTTCGATCTTCGCCAGCAGCTCCTGCTTTTCGCGCACTTTGTTTGCAATGCGCTGGAGCAGTTGCCCGCGCTCGCGGCTGCTCATGCCCCGCCACGCGCCGCCATTGAAGCGTTCGTGGGCCAGCCACACCGCGCGGTCCACGTCTTCGGGCGTGGCCTGGGCCACATTTGCGATCACCTCGTTGGTTGCTGGATCGTAAGCCGGCGCGGTCTTGCCGTCGGCGGAGGGCACCCGCTGCCCGCCGACGGACAGGCCTTCAAAAGGAATGTTGGTTGGCACGTTCATGCTCCTGGTGCGGATAGCATATGGCGGATCGCCTGATTGTCACAGATTGTCACAGCGTCGCCGCCGGTTCTCCCCACCCATCCCTCCGCGCTCTGCGGTGAGAAAAAGCAACAGGCAACCTGCGATACGCGATATGCCATACGCCATACGCCATACGCCATATGCCATACGCTACTCCGGCGTCACATACGCGGCGGTGATGCCGCCGTCCACCACGAACTCGGCGCCGGTCATGTAGGAAGATTCGTCGGAGGCGAGAAAGAGGGCGGCCTGCGCCATTTCCTTCGCCTCACCGAAGCGACCCATGGGGATGTGCACCAGGCGGCGCTGCTTTTTGGCCTCGGTGTTAAGGAATTTCATCAGCAGCTCGGTGCGCAGCGGGCCGGGGCAGAGGGCGTTCACCCGGATGTTCTCGCGGGCGTGGATGATGGCCATTTCGCGGGTGAAGGCCAGCACGCCGCCCTTGCTGGCGGTGTAGGCCACCTGCGGCGTGGCCGCGCCCAGCAGGGCCACAAAGGAGGCGGTGTTGATGATGGCGCCGCCGCCCGCCCGGCGCAAAGCCGGCACCCCGTACTTGCAGCCCAGAAACACGCCTTTCAGGTTGATGGCCATGGTGCGGTCCCAGGTTTCCTCGCTGGTGGTCACGGCATTGTCGTCGTCGCTGAGCATCACCCCGGCGTTGTTGAACAGCACGTTCAGCTTGCCGCAGGTTTGCTCGGCGTGGGCCACCATCTTCTGGCAGTCGGCGGCCTGCGAAACGTCGGCGTGCACGTAGCTGGCCTCGCCGCCCTGCGCGCGGATCATCTCCACCGTTTCGTTTCCGGCGTCGTCGTTCACATCCACTACCACTACCCTGGCGCCCTCGGCGGCAAACAACAGGGCAGTTTCCCGCCCGATGCCGCTCCCGGCGCCGGTGATGAGCGCAACTTTCTCTTTCAATCGCATGGCTGATATTCTCCTGTAGGTTGGGGATGGGTCCTTCCAGAGGACACAAAGTTCGAGGCAGCCGCATTATCACGCCGACTGCCCGAATCTGCAACTGCTTGATGACCCCCTTCGGGGGGGCGTTTGCTCGTGGATTGGAGGCCGGGCGCCCGACCCGGGCCGGGGTGGGGAGCGGGGTGGGGGACGCTACCCCTCCGCCATCACCCAGCAGGCGTGGGCCGGAAAGGAGACGGTAAGGTTCTCGCCCATTCTGGGCAGGGTAAGCTGGCGCTCGTTCTGCACATCCACCGTGACCGCGGCATTGCCCAGCTTGACCTGCACCCGCACCACCGCGCCGAGAAAATTGACCGATTCGACCTTGCCGGTCAGGCGATTTTCGCCGCCGTTGAGGCCGATGCGCAGTTCCTCCGGGCGCAGGAAAACTGTCACGCCAGCGCCGTTGGATTGGCGGATGCCGGAATCGGTCGTGATGGCCTGGCCATCAAACGATAGCTTGCCGGTGGCAGAGTCCAGCACGGTGCAGCGCAACTGGTTGAGCGTCCCGACGAACGAGGCCACAAACAGCGTGCTGGGGTAGTTGTAGATTTCGAAGGGCGTACCGACCTGCTCTATCTGGCCGGCGTTCATTACGACCACGCGGTCGGAGAGCGAGAGAGCCTCTTCCTGATCGTGTGTAACGTAGACCGTGGTGATACCCAATTCCCGCTGGATGCGCCGGATTTCGGAGCGCAACTCGAGCCGGATTTTGGCGTCGAGGGCGGACAGGGGCTCGTCGAGCAGCAGCACCTGGGGCTGGATGGCCAGCGCGCGGGCGAGGGCCACCCGCTGCTGCTGCCCGCCGGAAAGTTGGTACGGGTAGCGGTCGCTCATGCCGGGCAGGTGGATCAACTCCAGCATTTCATCCACCCGCTGCTTGATTTCGGCCTCGGGCTTGCGGGCGATCTTCAGGCCGAAGCCGATGTTCTCCGCCACGGTCATGTTGGGGAAGAGCGCGTAGGCCTGAAAGACCATGCCCACGTCGCGCTGGTTCGGCGGTTTGTGGGTAATGTCGGCGCCAGCCAGGCGAATGGAGCCGGCCGTGGGAGATTCGAACCCGGCAATCATGCGCAGCGTGGTGGTTTTGCCGCAGCCGCTTGGCCCCAGGAAGGAAACCAACTCCCCGCGTTCGACCTCCAAATTGAACTCGTCAACCGCGTCGGTCTCCCCGAAGCGTTTACCTATGTGCCGCAGTTCGAGAAATGCCATGACTACCTCTCGCTCCTTAGCGAGCGCCGCCGATCTGGGCCTGACCCGGCGCGCCGCGACCCAACCACTGGATGAAGCCAATTGAGCCCCAGGTCAGAGCGAAGCTGACCACCGCCAACGCCTGAGGTGTATAGGCTCGCATGGCGCCGATCTCCTCCATGTAGGACCCAAAGGCAGGCCAGGCCAACAGCGAAGCGAATGTGAACTCGCCCATCACGATGGCGAAAGTCAGGAAGACGCCGCTCAAAATTGCCACCCTGAGGTTTGGAAAAATCACCTGCAACAGGATCGTGCCCCAGTTCGCGCCGAGGCTCTGTGCCGCTTCCGTCAGCGTGCGCACGTCCATCGCCCGCAGGCCGGTGTCCACGGCGCGGTACATGTATGGCAAGGATAGCACCACATAGCCGGCGATCAGCAGGATCGGACTTCCAATCAGGACGACAGGC
>CAYZNA010000193.1:3874-7255 GCA_964478665.1 uncultured Anaerolineales bacterium | reverse complement strand
CGGATGGGAGAAGCCACGGATGCATACAGCGGCCATCATCCGTGGCGCTCCCTATCCGTGGGATGCGTCGGACGGAGCGCGGGCGTCAACGTGGGGCACGGGCTGGCCGGTTTCCAGCGCGCGGCGTACGTCGCGCAGGTGGATGGCGTTGTGGCGGTAAACCAGTTGGAGCATCTTGCCCAGCGGCACGCGCCCGAACCACGGGTGGCGGCCAATGCGCTCGAAGTCGGCCCCGGTCATCCCGGCCACCAGCGCGTGGGTGGCGGCCCGGCGCTGCTCGAAGTCGGCAATCAATTCGGCCGGGTCACGGTCGGCCATGCCGCCCACCTGCGTTTCGTTGAACTCGTCAATCACGAAACCCTCCGGCGCGCCCTCGCCCCCGGCCAGGATATCCCGGCCGTAAAAGGCGAAGGTCTCCTCGGCGCTGACAAAGTGCGCCAGCACCTCGCGCACCCGCCAGCGGCCACCCGTGGTATACACCGGCTGCTCCCAATCCGCCGGGCGCAGACTGCGCAGGTAATCGGCGGTTTTCTGGCCCTCGGCGGCCAGTCGTCCCAGAACCAGTGCCTTGCGGTCAGACAAGCAGGTTGCCTCCGTCCACCGGCAGAATCGCCCCGGTGATAAAGTCGTTCTTCAGCAGGAAGATCACGGCGTGGGCCACGTCTGCGCCCGAACCGGCGCGGGCCAGCGGCAGCCGCCGCCTGTACCGCTCCCACTCCTCATCCGGCATCCCCTGCGCCGGCTGCACCGGGCCGGGCATCACCGCGTTCACGCGGACGCCCGGAGCCAGCGCGCGGGCGGCCACGCGGGTGAGCATGTTCAACCCGGCCTTGCTCACCGACTGCGCGCCGTAGACCGTCCACGGCCTGACAGCGGCCACGTCGGAGATGTTGACGATGGCCCCGCCGCCGCGCGCCTGCATCAGCCGGGCGGCGCGCTGGATGCACAGGAAGGGGGCCTTGAGGTTGGCGGCCAGCGCCCGGTCCCAGCCCTCTTCGGTCAATTCCAGAAAAGCGCCTTTCTCCATCAACCCGGCGGAGTTGACCAGCGCGTCCAGCCCGCCGAAGGCGCGCTCGACCTGCGCGAAAACCCGGTCGGCCCTCTCCCCGGTGGACAGGTCGCCCTGCACGGCCACGCCCCGGACGCCGAGGGCGGCAATCTCCCCGGCGGTTTGCTGCGCTTCGGCGGCGGAGGTGCGGTAATGGACGGCGACGTGCATTCCCTTCCGGTGCGAAAGGCAGGTGGCCCTCCCGCCCACGCTGGCCGACCCAGGCCCGGCACAGGCTTTCAAAGTCCGTCGCGCCGACGAAGGCATCGAGTTGCTGCGCGACGGCCTGCCACGCGCGGTCGAAGTAGCCCTGTTCGAGGTCTTCGCGGAACGGGGCGACAAAACGGAAGTAAAAGTTGAGGTAGTTGTCGCTCAGGCGGTACAGACCCCGGCGGCTGTGTTCCGGGTGGCGCTCAGTCACGGGCACGTCTCGTTCAATCAGGCGCAAGTCGCGCAGGGTATCCAGATAGCGCGACAGGTTGGAGCGCGGCACGCCCGAGGCGGCGGCAATCTCGCCCATCTGCCGGTGGCCGGTGGCGATGGCGCGCAAAATGCCCAGATCGGCCTCCTTCGACCCCGCCAGCGGCCCGTTTTCGCGTCCCTGCGAGGCGCGGAGAGAACGGCTTTCCTCAATGGGTCAGCAGGTTATGATACTTTGTTGACATCATCCCGCCAGAAGGGATTTTATCACCTGCCGGAGGAGTGGTCAATTGAGGCGCGAAGCAAGAGTTTCAACCCCGAAACAGGGCGGTCAGGAAGAACACCAGGTTAGCCGGGCGCTCCGCCAGGCGGCGCATGAAGTAGGGATACCATTCGGAGCCGTAGGGCACGTAGATGCGAACGGCAAAGCCATCCCTCACCAGTTGGGCCTGCAACTCGCGCTGGATGCCGTACAGCATTTGAAACTCGAAGCGGTCGCGGGGCAGGTTGATCTGCGCGGCGTGGGCGCGAGCCGCGGCGACCATCTTCGGATCGTGGGTAGCAATGGCCGGGAGGGGCGGCTGCTTGCTGTTGTGGCCGGCCGGCCCCGCGCGGCGGGCGGCCCCGTCCAGCAGCATGCCCGCCAACCGGACGTAACTGGCGTCCACCTCGGCTCTGGCCTGGAAGGCGATCTCCGCCGGCTCTTTGTAGGCGCCTTTGCACAGCCGCACCCGCGCTCCCTCCTCCGCCAGCGCGGCGATGTCGCCCTCCGAGCGGCGCAGGTAGGCCTGGACCACAATGCCCACATTGTCAAACTCGTAGTCTTCCTTGAGCGTCCGAAAGACCGTGAGGGTGCGCTCGGTGTAATCGCTACCCTCCATGTCAATGCGCACAAAGTTGCCCTTCGCCCGGGCGTGCTGGAGGATGCGGCGCAGGTTAGCCACGCACACCTCCTGCCCCAGGTCCAATCCGAGTTGGGTGAGCTTGAGCGAGACATTGGCCGTGATGCCGGCTTCTTCGATCCGGTCCAGCGTGCGCAGGTAGTCCTCGGCGCCCGCGCGAGCCTCGGCCTCGTTGGTCACGTTCTCGCCGAGGTGGTCGAGAGTGGCGGTCATGCCCCGGGCGTTCAGCGCGCGGATGGCAGCAATGGCGTCGTCCAGCCGTTCACCGGCCACGAAGCGGCGGGCGACGCGGCGAGCGAGGGGAAAGCGCGTGATGAACTTGCGCGCCCAATCGGCCCCGGAGAGATACAGGAGGAGGGTACGGAGCATAGCTGGTATGTCCTGTCGCGAGTACGAGGAAGCGACTGATCTCGGGCATGGAAGCTACTCTGTCTTGAAGGCGCCGTTGCGCAGTTGCAGCCGCTCGATGATGCGTGCGTCGCCGCCGGGAGCGCGGCCGTCGCCGGGCCGGGTGAGCGCGGTCACGGTGACATGTCGCGCCAGCGGGCCTTTGACCACCTTGCGGGTCAGCGTCTCTTCGATCTGGAAGATGCCGGCGGAATTGTTCATCAGAACGGTGATCTCCACCGGGAAATCGGCGCCGGGTGCAATCCGCACCTCGTCAATGGCCAGCGCCGACACCGAGTGGATGTCCACCTTGCCCAGGTCAAAGGCCTTGCGCCCGCGCCCTTTTGTGATGTCCGTGCCGTCGGCGATGGAAACCAGCGCGGCCTCAAAGGTCAGCGGCGGTGGATCGAAATCGTGAGAGAGAATGGCGTGCAGAATGAAGGCTCGAATCTGGACGCGCTTCTCAGTCTCCGGGTAGATCCGGGGCATCAAGCGATCGAGCAAGGGCAGCGCCAACTGCACCCCTACCCGCTCATGGTCCGTGCGGTGCACCTGGTTGCCAACGTCGTGCAACAGCGCCGCGGCCACAATCGCCAGGCAGGCGTCATCGGCGTCGCCCGCGCC
>CAYZNA010000193.1:0-3864 GCA_964478665.1 uncultured Anaerolineales bacterium | reverse complement strand
TGCACCCCCGCCTGCCGCAGCAGGTGGTAGATCAGCACGGCCTTGGCGCCAACGATCAGAGCGTGGACCATGCCGTGGTCGTTGTAGGCCAGCTTGTTGGTGGTCAACCAGTCGGCCATGTCCCAGTTGGCGCGAGCCTCGGCGTCCCCCACCAGCAGTTCCCACATGTGCTCCGCCCGCGGATAGGCCACCCACAGCGGGGCGATGGCGTCCAGGCTGTGCTGGAGCAGGTCTTCGTAGGTGTCGTCGAGGATAATGACCACACCCCGATTGCGATACGTGCGCCTGGGGTGATGTGTGATGGGCATGCCCGCGATTATACAACCGTCGGCAGCCTCGAGTCACGCCTCGGGGGAGGCAATAACCTGCGCGAGCTTCTCCGCGGTTTGTGCGTCGAGGCAGAGCCTGGCCCGGATGCTGCGCAGCGCCTCCCGGCTGTACTGGTCACGGAGGGCGGCTGCCGGGGACCTCGCCACGGTCAGCGCAACCAGGAACTGCCCCGGGTTGAGGATGCACGTGCTCTGGTAACGGCCCAGGGAAAGCAGATCCTGATCGCTACTGATCAGGTAATGCGCGCGCCCTTCGACGGCGCAGGCTATGAACTTGTCGTCTTTCGCATCACGGGAAGCGCCGGGGAGTTGGAGTTTGCCGGAAACGTGTTCCGAGAAGCGCTCGAGGCCTTCTGCAAACGAAGACAAATCCACCGAGGAACGCTGCCGCAGCGCAGGGCGCACCAGCACCAGCGCCAGTTCCTGCCGTGTTTGCGGCGATGTCAGCAGCACGAACTGTCCAGCTTCCCACGCGGCGATCACGCGCCGCATCATGTCGCCGCGCGTGAGCACGTAGCTGACCAGCGAGCTGGTGTCAATCACCACGCGCAGCTTCTCAGGGGAGCGCTGCTGCAAGGGGAGACTCCGCGGCAACTTCAGTGCGAACACCGTTGATGAGAGCCAGCAACTCGTCCTCGCCCAGATCAGCGTTCAGCCGGGCATTTGTCTCAGCCGCGGCGTCCAACCAACGAAAGAACGCCTCGCGCTCCTGGCGATACTGCTGGTAGGCCTGATAGTCTTCCAGACCGATAAGTGCGGCCTGGGGGCGACCAAAGGTCTCGATCAGGTAAGTCGCCTGCCCCTCCCGCACAGTCTGAAGCACATCAGTCAATTGTTGGCGAAGGTCGGTTGCGCCGATTCTGTACTCCACCTGACTACCCCTTGCCACTTTTATCAAGTCTTATACACATTATTAACATTATAAAGGCAAGGGGGTGGCGTTGTCAATGCCTCCGCCCGAGAGTGCAGGGCTTTATCAAGTTTCGGATGTCCACGCAAACCGCAACATGCGCTGTCAGGGTCAAGCACTGGCTGGCTGCAGAACAACCACCGGAACCGACATGGTCTCATCCGGCTGGAGGTGCCCTATCCGGTCGCTTTCGAACACGGCCTCGATCTCCCGAGCAGTCGCCGGGGCAAAAAAACGGTGCCCATACTCTTCGCATTCGAGCACTGGCACACGTCGAATCAGCAGCAGACGGCCCCGACTCCAATCACTAAAATCACTGAGGGTTCTCAACAGGCGGCTATGATCCAGCGGGCAGACTGCCGTAGACTCCTTGAGAACCGTGATCTGGAGCGGAAGTTGCTCGGGGCGGAGGTTCGCCTCGATCTGGACATCTTCCAACTCGTCCCAATAGTCTGCAAGACTGTGGGTTTCCCAGAAGATGACTTCCTCTTCCACGGACTTGAACGTCGGCGTTTTCTTCATAGCCTTGCCTTTCCGAACAGGCGGCGCTCTTTGTCGTCCATGTCCCTTGCAGAGAGAATCAGCGCTCGACTACCCGGCTTAAGAATGAAGATCACGATCAGGTAACGTCCTTCCTCAGTCTGGCCGAGAGCATGATAAACGTCCTCCCCACGCCGCCGTCCCCGCCCTGCTCGCTTGAACAGTGGTTGGCCGAAAAGCACTGCCCGAACTTCGTCCTGCTCGACACCGTGCTTGATCTCCAGCTTGTCGACAACCTCCTCCAGCCAGATAACGCGCTCAATGTGCACCGTCACTCTCCATCTGGACAGTCAGAATTGTGCTTCCGTTCCGGGCAGTTGTCAATATGTAGGCGTCTTGTTAGAGTACGCTCCGAGGGGTATCAGAGCGCACGCCAGAATCTGGCCGCCGCCCTCGCCGGCTCCAGCAGAGCAGCCTCAAATCCCCAGGTAGGCCTTGCGCACACCCTCATCGGCGGCCACCTGGCGCGCCGGACCGTGCAGCGTGACCTTGCCCTCGCTCAGCACGTAGGCGTAGTCGCTGATGCGCAGCGCCATGTGGACGTTCTGTTCCACCAGCAGGATAGTCAGGCCCTCGTTGCGCAGCGCGCGCAGCGCCTTGAACAGGCCCAGAATGAGCACCGGGGCCAGGCCCAGCGATAGTTCGTCCACCATCAATACCACCGGATCGGCCATGATGCCGCGCGCCACCGCCAGCATTTGCTGCTCGCCGCCGCTGAGGGTGCCGGCCTTCTGCGAGGCGCGCTCTTTCAGGCGCGGGAAGGTCTCGTACACGCGCTCCAGATTGCGGCGCAGGTTGGGCTTCGCCCTCCGCGGCGTGGACCCCATCTCCAGATTCTCGTGCACCGACATGTCCGTGAAGAGCTGGCGGCCCTCCGGTACCAGCACCAGCCCCAGTTCGGCTTTGGCGTGGGCCGAGAGGCGGTTGACGTTCTGCCCCTGAAAGAGCACCTGCCCATCCCACAGGCGCAGTTGCCCCATGACGGTGCGCATCAGGGTGGTCTTGCCCGCGCCGTTGGAGCCGATCAGGGTGGTGAGCCTGCCCGGCTCGAGCGAGAGGCTGGCCCCCCACAGAATCTGAACTTCGCCGTAGCCGGAGGTCAGGCCATGCAATTCAAGCACGCTCATTTCACTCCTCCCCCAGCTTCTCGGCCATCTCCGGGCTGCCCAGATAGGCCTCGATCACCTTTGGGTCGGCGGCCACTTCGGCCGGAGTGCCCTCGCCAATCGTCTCACCATAGTCCAGCACGATCACCCGATCGGAGACGTTCATCACCGCGTGCATCACGTGCTCGATCATGATGATGGTCACGCCCTGCTCGCGGATCTGGCGGATGGTATCGAGCATGGCCGTGACCTCGGCCGTGTTCAGCCCGGCCAGCACCTCGTCCAGCAGCAGAAGGTAGGGCCGGGCGGCCAGGGCGCGCGCCAGTTCGAGGCGCTTCTTCTGGGCCACATTCAGGCTGCTGGCCAGCATGTCTGCGCGGGCGGCCAGCCCCACGAACTCGAGCACCTCGTGGGCAATGCGCGAGGCATTAGCCAGCCCGTGGTTCTCCCTTCCGAAGCAGGCTCCTACAAGTACGTTCTCGTGCACGGTCAGCTCGTTGAGCGGGCGCACGATCTGATGGGTGCGGGCCAGCCCCATGTGGGCCACGCGGTAGGTCGGCAGGCCGGTAATCTCGTGCTCCCTGAAACGCACTGTGCCCCGGGTGGCGGGGTAGACTCCGTTGATCACGTTGAACAGGGTGGTCTTGCCGGCGCCGTTCGGCCCGATCAGCCCGAGGATCTGGCCCTCGGGCAGGCTGAAAGTGACATCCTTGAGCGCCTGCAGCCCCCCGAAGTTCTTGCTCACGTTGTTCACTCGCAGGATCATTCCAGCACCCTCCGCAAGCGCAGGCTCCGCCCGCGCAGCCAGCCCACAGCCCCGGCGGGGATGAAGAGCACGATCAGCAGCAACAGCAGACCGGCCACGACAAGCTGAATGTTCTTAAAAATCGGGCTGGTGAGCAGATAGCCGCGCAGCCGCTGGTAGCCGGCCGCACCCAGCACCGGACCCAGCACCGGGCATTCCCTGGGGCCGGCCCTG
>CAYZNA010000192.1:0-7263 GCA_964478665.1 uncultured Anaerolineales bacterium | reverse complement strand
TGAAAATGGCGCTCTCGTCCGGGGCGGAGAAAAACACCGCCGGCACGGTGTTGACCATGGCATAGCCCACCACCGCCCCCAGCAGGAACAGGGCCAGCGCCTCGGGCGGGATTGCCCCCGGGTGGGAGAGGGTATAAAGCAGCACGAACCCGGCGAGGTTGTAAACGTGCAGCGCCGGGATCAGCGCAAGGGTCGAGCCAACAAAGGCACCGGCCAGGGAAGCGAACAGGGAGATCATGGCTGCTCCGGCGTTCCGCCGGCGGGACGGGCCACAATTGCCAGCACCGCCCACGCTCCCATCCCAAAGAAGCCGGCCAGCGCCGGGCCGCTCAAGCCGACGGCCCACAAGGCCAGCACGCTGCTCAGCCACGTTACGGCGTAGGCCCACCGCGGCAGCGCGGAAAACCAGCGCGGGGCGGGGCGCGGGGCCGCCGGCCACTTTGCCCACAGCCACGCCGCCGGCAGGTAGATGCACAGGGCCGTGACCAGCCAGCCGGCGTAATTCTGCACCGGGATGCCGAAATAGGGGCCGGGCTGTTCCCAGACCCAGTGCCCGGAGCGCACCATCAGCGGATCGGCCAGCAGGTCCCACGCTGTCACGGCCAGGGCCGCCGCCAGCGGGCGCCAGCGCCCTGGCAACAGCGCTCCGGCCAGTTCCCACGCGCAGTACATCATCATGAACCACGCCAGCGGAATGAGGTACGGCACCAGTCCGAGGAATTTGGGGCCGAGGCGGTTGGTGTAGTGGTAGCCGCCGTACACCCGGCCGGTTGCCACGCCCGCGCTTTCAAAGGCCAGGCTGACGCCGAAGGTGAGGGCCAGAAAGGCCAGCGTGCGGCGCCAACCGTGAGTCTGGCGGCTGTGCAACAGGGCAAAGGCGAAAAAGACCGGCGTGGAGAGGGCCATCAGCGTGGCGTTCGGTTTGCCGCCCAGCCAGTGGTTGGCCGGAGGGGCCAGCACCAGCAGGGCGTACAGGGCCAGCAGGGCGGCGGTCAGACGGGGCAGGCGGGGGGACTGGCGGGAATTGGACATTGGGCACCAGCCGGCGGGTGATCCACCACTCACTGGAGTTCGACGTCGAATCCCAGTTGCGGCACGATTTCCATTACAGACTGATATTGCTGGACGAGGCCGGTAACGCGCAGCCAGCGGCCGGGGGCCAGTTCGGCCGCATCGGGCGCATAGGCCAGCACGTTTTGCCACAGCAGCACGGTCAGCGCGCCGCTGTCGTCGGCCAGGGTCAGGCGCAGGCCGCGCTCAAAGGGTGCGGCTTCCACGATCTCTCCCTCCACCGCCAGGGTCTGTCCCAGTCGAGCCAGCCCGATCTGGCCGATGGGGGTGGGCGGGTCCGCCGGGGGGGCGCCGGGCGCCAACAGGGTGAGGGCGCCGAGGGCGGCCGGGGTGAGTTGCAGCTCGCTGCCCCGCGCGGTCACCAGCCCCTGCGCCCGCACCCGCGCCCCGGGGCGGAATCCGGCCGGGTCGGGGAGCTGGCGGTAGAGCGCCTCCGGCAGGGTGAGCAGCAGGGCGCCGCTGCCATCCTCCAGCCGAAAGCGGAAGCCGCCACTGAAGCTGTAGGCCGCGGTCAGCGCGCCCTCCACGGTGGCCGGCTGGCCGGGAATGGCGGCGGCGATGGGCATCACGCCCCCGGGGCCGGGGGTGGGGCGGGCGAGGGCCTCGGGCGGGAGGGGGCGCAGGTCGCCGGCGCGGATCAGGGTCAGTTGCAGGGTGTCGCGATAAGGGGTGAGCACGCCACTGACCTGCACCGTCTCGCCCGGCGCCGGCGTTCTCGGCGGTCCGGTCAGCGGGGCGGCGGCCTCGTCGAGGGCAAGGTCAATCGCGCCGCTGGGGTCGGCCAGGGTGACGAGGGTGAGGCCCTCGAACGGCTGCCGCACGGCGGCCACTGAGGCCTGCAGGGTGACCGCGTTTCCCGGCCCGGCGGCGAGGGCCTGCCCGATGGGCATCGCCTGCGGGGTGGGGCGGCGGATGACCAGTCCGGCCGGGTTGGCGAGGGTGAGGCTGGTGAAGTCGTCGCGCACGCGCAGCGTGCCCTCGGCAGTGACCGTGTCCCCGGCGGCGGGAACGTCCCCGACGGCCAGCAGCGCTTCGCTCTCGGCGCGGAAGGCGGTTACCGCGAGCGCGCGTTCGCCGTCCGTCAGGCGGAAGGAAAGGGTCCTGGCTTCAGGGTTGTACGCCGGAGGCTGGAGCAGTTGCCCGGTGACGCGCACGTAGGCGAAGTTCTGCGCGGCGGTCAGTTGGGCCAGGGTGAGTTCGGGGACCGGGGTGAGGCGGGCGGCAAACAGCAACCCGAGTGTGCCGCCCACGGCCAGCGCTACGGCGGCGAGTTGGAGCAGGGCGAGGGGGAAGCGAGGGGGCTGGCCGGTCATGTCCCTGACGGGCTGCGTTGCCAATCATCCTTCACTTTGCCGCCGCGCGGGTCAGTCTGGCGCTGCCGGCATCGTAGTATCCGTCGGCGTCGAGAAGTCGGAGCTGTGTAGGCAGAGGCGACTTGCATCGGTCCACGTTGGGGTTGCTGAGCAGATCCCGCACCAGCTTGTTCACCTGACCGAGCAGCGCGGACCCCTGTTGATGGTGGTGATAGGCGGCAATCCATGTCTCAATCTGTCTGCCGGCTTCTTCCGGTATCCAAACCCTGCGGGAGCATTACCATCCATCTTCTCAAAGAAGTGCTCAAGTGCGGCTGGCTCATCCGGTGCCACTGTGGAAGGTCCGTAGGGCAGCACGCCAAACTGCCGGGTGTGGTTCAGAGCGCGGGCGACGATTTCCTCCGACCAGCGGCCCTGCGACCAGCGCATCAGAAAGTCGCTCCCCCGCAGGCGCCGTGGGTTGATGAGGTAGCTGAAGTCTTCTGCTACCTCGAGGCACTCGATGCCGCCAGGTTCCCAGGTGAGTTCCTCGGCAGCAAGCTGAAGGTGCCAGTCGAAAGAGGTAAGCTCGTGGCCTTTTTGCATTTCGGTCTTGCCTGTGCAGGAGTCGGTTGAAGGAGCCAGGGCTGACATGGCGCATCCCCATGCGCCCCAGATTATTGAGATGATACTTTGGGTGCGCCCGCGCAGGTGCTCCGTCGCCCCTGCCGGCGCGAGCAACCGTCAGGGAACGCGCGGCGCTTATTCTCCGGCCAAATGCAGGACTTGCATTGCCAGCTCCTTTCCGATGTGTAACCCCGCTGCTTGTAGGGCCTCAAGCAAGGGCCTGACAGCCTCGATCAGGCCGGCTTCTTTAGCCAGCAGTAGTACACCCATTGTGCCCGTCAGCGGCAATCCCAGCCGCCGCGCGTAGCGCCGGCCGGCGCGTTCATCGATGATCACCAGACGCGCATTCTGTTCGGTGGCGAGCGCCAGCACTTCGGCTTCGCCGCGATCCAGTCCAGCGAAGGCCAGAGCACGATCAGGCGCTTGCAGTGGCCGCACGACAATCCATGGCGCGCCCGCCAGAGCGACCTGCCGCGAGGCTGCTTCAGCGGCCAGAAACTCGCCCTCTACCGCCGGCGGTATCAGCACTTCTCCATACAAGTCGCGCAGCAGGTTCAGACGTCCGAGCACCCAGAGGGATACCAGCGGCGTTGTGTCAGCGATGACTGGCCCGTTGGGCATAATCCAGGTCTTCCTGCAGCTCTTCAGCCCTCGTGCCATATGGCGACAGCCCGTACCGGCCCATCGCGAACATAAAGGTCACGCGTCCCATGCCGGCCAGCCGCGCAGCCAGCCCGGAGCTTAATTTGCCGCTTCGATAGAGCGCGAGTGCGAGCAAAAGCCGGGCCTGGCTCTCGAATTCAGCGGGTTCCTGGCGGAGCGCCCACAGTACCTCATCCGGGTAGTCGATCGTAAGTGTGTGTGTGTGCATCTCGGCGCGGCCTCCGTCACGGGTCAGGCCGGCAACGAACTGGCTGCTTCTTCAATTCACTGCAGAGTCCGGCCATGTTGGCGGCGAAACAGACGGGGATATTGTACCTCACCTTTGCGGTGGTTCTTGCGTGGCCTCGCGCGCTCAACCGTCATACTACCCCCACCCGCACCCGATAGCAGAACAGCCACGACCCGGGCGCCTCGCTGAGGGTGCGGCGGGCTGCAGCGCGCAGTTCGTCCAGCCCCAGCTCGGCCTCGCTGAAGCCGCGCTCGAGCATGGCCTGCACGTGCCCTTGAGAGAGCGCCAGTCCCACCAGCCGGCCGGCGTTTCCCGACTCCACGTGATGCAGTAGCATTTCGCGGGTGTAGCGGAAGCGGCCGCTGGCTTCCATGCGAGCCAGATGCTCCCCTTTGTGCCAGCGGCGCGCGTCCTCCCGCAGGCCGTGTTCCTTTTCCAGGCGTTGCAGGCGCTCCATGAAGGACTGGTAGGCCTGTTCGGCCTGCCACGCGGGCAGGATGGGCGGCCAGTCGCAGTCGTAGGCGGCGAAGACCCCGCCGGGGCGCACGCCTACGCGGCGCGCAACCTCGGCAAAGGTGGAGTCCGGCTCCATCCAGTGCAGTGACTGGGAGCAAGTGACCAGATCGGCGCGACCGCCCGGCAGGCCGGTGGCGTGGGAAAAGCCGGGGCGGTAGCTCACGTTGCGGTCGGTGGTCTGGCGCCTGGCCTCGCGGCGCATGTCGTCCGACGGCTCGACGCCGATCACGGAACCGGCCCGCCCGGCCCAGAAGCGAGTGGAGAGGCCGGTCCCGCTGCCCAGGTCCACCGCCAGGCGGGGGCGCTCGACTCTCGCCAGCCGGGGCAATAGCTCCAGCAAAGCGGCCGGAGGGCGGGGCCGGTAGCTATTGTACACCCTGGCGAAGCCGGTGAAACGCTCCACGTTTGCGGCGAGATCGTCCCTATCTGGCGTCATCAATGCTCCTCCAGCCAGCGGCGGATTTGCTCGGCCTTCTCTGCCCGGCCCAGCCGGCGGTAGGCCTCCATTTCGTATTCCAGCGCGAGGACCGGGACGTGCAGGCCCTCGATCTCGACAGTTTGCCGGTGGGCGCACACGTCCACCGGCTCGTCCCACTCCCCGCCCGGCGACCGCTTCTGCACCCCACCCATGATCTCCACCCGGACCCCGGCCACGGTCAGCGCGCCAAAGTGCGAGCAGATGCGCTCCGTGCCGGAGAAGCGCACCGGGCGGGTGACGCGGCCGGCGCCGGCCAGCGCGCGTTCGATGGCGTAGGCGCCGGCTGCGTCGGTTTGCAGGTCAATGTCGCCCACTGCCACCGGCATACCCTGCAGGGCAAAGCCCAGGCTGCCGGTCACGGCCCAATCCACTGGCAGCAAGGCCAGACGGGCGTGGATCAGTCGCAGGACGTGCAGGTGGTCCGGTGGAATCATGGCCCCGGGCTACCAGCCGGCTGCGCGGAATCCCGGGTACACCAGCCCCCCGGCCAGGCCGGTCAACGGGATGGTCAGCACCCAGGCCCACAGCATATCCATTGCCACCGACCAGTGCACCTTGCTCAGGCGCTCGGCCGCGCCCACGCCCATGATGGCCGAGCTGATCACGTGGGTGGTGCTGACCGGCCCGCCCAGCAGCGCGGCGCCCAGCATCACCCCGGCAGCACTCTTCAGCCTGCCGCCGACAGCAGGTGCACGTCGTCCCGCACGCGCAGCGCAGTGGTCCGGGTCAACCGCCCGGCAATGGCGCGCAGCGTTTCCCCGGTCAGAGGGTGGCGGTAGTCGGGATCCAGTTCGGCCAGGGGCGCGGCCACAAAGGCGCGGGTCAGCAGGTCAGGGTCGGGGATGCGGCGCCGGCCCACGGCCAGCACCTCGTGGTTGAACAGGCTGAGGTCAATGTCAATGGTGCGGGGGGCGTTCGGGTCCTGCCCACGGACGCGGCCCAGTTGGGCTTCGAGTTGCCGCAACGCCTGGCGAAGCGCGCCAGCGGAGAGGGCGGTGCGCAGCAGGACGGCCGCGTTCAGGAAGTCCGGCTGGTCGAGCCGGCCCACCGGCTGGCTCTGGTACACGCGCGAGACGGCGCACACCTGGCCGAGCTCGCTCAGGCGGGCCACTGCCCCGGGCAGGTACCGTTCCGGTTGCAGGTTGGAACCCAGGGAGAGATAGGCCAGATTCGGCTCAGGCAAAATCACTGCCGGCTCGCTCAATTTCCACCCCCACCGACCGGGAAAAGCGCACCGCGCCGGGCTTCTCCACCCGCACCCGCGCGCGCAGCACGCCCGGCGCCGCCACGCAGATGCGCGCCACGTCGGCGGCCAGCGCCTCCACCGTCCGGCGCCCGACGCTCTCGACGTGCGCGATCACCTGCTTGCTCAGCGCGCTGTAATCCACCGTGTCGGCCAGATCGTCGGATTGGCCGGCCGCCCGCAGGTCCACAAACAGGGTAAGGTTGAGCAGGATGTCCTGCCGCCGGTTGCGTTCCCAGGCGTGCACGCCGATGATCCCGCGCACCAGCAGGTCTTTGATCTCAATGCGGTCTTCGAAAGTCATGCCCGTGTCCTATACCAGATGCCGGCCGCCGTCCACGTGCAGAATCTCGCCGGTGATGTAATCCGGCCCCTCCAGCAGGAAGATCAACGCGGATGCGGCCTCCTGCGGCGTGCCCCGGCGCCCGGCCGGCACGGCCCGGATGATGCTCGCCAGCCCGGCTTCCCCCGCCCCCCCGGGCGGCGGCAGAATGGCGCCCAGCGCCAGCCCGTTGACCTGCACCGCCGGGGCCAGGGTGAGCGCCATGCTGCGGGTGAGCGCCGCCAGCCCGGCCTTGGCCACGGTGTAGGCCAGGTGCTCGCGCCCCGGGCGCAGCGCCCGCCAATCCAGAATGTTGACGATTTTCCCCGCCCGGGCCTGGGCGGCAAAGGCCCGGCTGAGGATGAACGGCGCACGCAGGTTGATATTCTGATGGCGATCCCAGGCCTGATCGCTGGTCCCGAGCAGATTCCCCGGCTCGAATATGGCCGCGTTGTTCACCAGAATGTCCACCGGCCCCAGCCTTTCCCTGGCCTCCCCCAGCACTTCCCCGGCCCGGACCGGGTCCCCCAGCTCAGCGCGGATCAGCGCCGCCCGCGCCCCCAGCGCCTCCACACGCGCTTTCACTTCCTCCGCCGCGGCCTGCGAGTGCGCGTAGTGGATGGCAACGTGCGCGCCCTTCGCGGCCAGCGCCTCCACAAAAGTGCGCCCCAGCCGCACCGCGCCGCCGGTGACGAGGGCGACCTTGCCTTGCAGTTCCATGGCGCCAGTCTGCCACAACCCGGGCTTTTGGGCAACCCCGGCGAGCGCGCACACCTGCCCTCCCGAAGGACACACCTGCACTCCCCGGCACCTGCGTCCGGG
>CAYZNA010000191.1:6252-7279 GCA_964478665.1 uncultured Anaerolineales bacterium | reverse complement strand
TCCTTCACCGGCAGAACGGTATCCACCACCAGCCGCTCGCCGGTCCACGGCTGGTAGCAGGCGCGGGCCGCTTCCACTTCGGCCCAATTCAGCTCGTACCAGCCCGGGATGCCGCGCTGCCGGGTGGCGATCCGGGCGCGGTGCACGGCCTCGTCCGAGCAGATGCACTCCACGGCGCGGAACGCCGCCCCACGCCGGGCGGCCAGTTCCCGCCACTCCTGCCGCACCTGCTCAAAGCCGGCCACACTGTCCAGAATGGCCGACTGGCCGAGGCGCAGTTGACCCTCGGCCAGCTCGGTCAGCAGCTCGTATCCGGCCCACCCGGAATTCTGCGCGCGGGTGATGCCGCTGCGCCACAGGGCCGCCTCCAGCCGGTCCTTGCAGAAGACCGGGACGCCCAGCGCCCGTCCGGCCGCCTCCGCCAGCGCGGACTTGCCGGCGCCGGGCAGGCCGGAGAAGACAATCAGGGTTACCACCGCTCCAGATGCACCACTGCGGCCCCGGCCAGATGTCCGGCATAGACCCCGCACTCCGCCAGCCTCTGCAGGGTGTCTCGCTCGCAGATGGCGACACCTGCACTTGCGCTCGCGCGCACACTTGCCCCTGCGCTGCCGCGCAGCGGCAGTGCCAGGGGAGCGCGGTGCAAGTGTGAAGCGCCACGGCCGGGTGTTTTTGGAGCTTTGCGCCCGCCGCCCGGCGTTAACGCGGAGCGTGGCGCGCACGTTCTCGTCGGTGACCGGCTGAGCAGCGAAGTTGCGGATCGCGCGCCTGGTGCGAATGGCTTCAGATACGTTCATGGGTTGGTTCCTCCGCAGGCAATTGTGGCACTGCCGCCAGCGGCTGTCAAATCGGCGCGTCTGCCCGGAGTGACCGGCTTGCGCCACGCCGGACCGGGGCGGGAACCCCACCCGTAAGGTATAATTCAGCCTGCAACAAAAGGCTCAGACTGTCACGCCTGCGGCCCGCAAAGCGCTATCGGCTTGAGGTGGAGGCAGCGAGATAACCATGACAATTCTGCAAAAAGCGC
>CAYZNA010000191.1:0-6242 GCA_964478665.1 uncultured Anaerolineales bacterium | reverse complement strand
CCGGCGTATGCCTTCGCGCACCACAACCTGGGCCGCGCCTGGAGCACGCGCGCCCCGGCCTCGGCGTCGCCGCCGGCTGCCTTGCGCTCGAGCGCCCGCAGGTCGTCGTCCACGCCTCGGTCGTAGCCGCGCCCGGCCCACGCCGCGCCAGCGTTTTGCTCGGTTGCGCCAGAACGAGCGCGCCGCCCTGACGGAGTTTGTGGCTCGACTGCAGGCAGAACTTGGAAACCGGGTGCAGCAGGTCATCCTTTATGGCTCCCGTGCCCGCAACGAGGGCGACGCCGAGTCGGATGTGGACGTGCTGGTAGTTCTGGACACGGTGGACCGGACTGCGGACGATACGATAGTTGAGGCTGCTTTTCAAGTCACCATGAAATACGACAGCGTGGTGCTGTCGCCCGTCGCCTGGAGCCTGGCCCGATATGAGCAGAACCGCACAGATCGGCTGCTGTTCTTCCGCAATCTTGAACAGGATGGGATCGAACTGTGGAACGCGCCCGAAAAGTCGCCTATGTTCGCCACGAACTGATCAAAGCGCGCGACGACCTGGAAACGGCGAGGGTGTTGTTGGCTGCCGGAAAGCATCGTCGCGCCGTGATTTGCGCCTACTACACCATCTTTCACTTTGCCTCGGCGGCCCTCCTCTGGCACGGCGAGGAACGCAGCAAGCACTCAGGAGTGGAGGCGGCGTTCAAGTCCGTGCTGGTCAGGCAGCATTCGGTCGAAGACGAGTATTTCCGCATCTTCCTGAAGGCCCGAAAAACGCGTGAGGAGCAGGACTACAGCCGCGAGGCGCTCTTCCCATCAGAGGAAGAGGCTCGCCAGTCCATCGCCGACGCCGAGCGTTTTGTGGCCCGCGTGGAACGCTATCTGCGCGAAGCAGGCGCGCTGGAAGAAGAAAATTAGAAAGAGAATTGAGTTCGTTCTATGGACATCGGTACGATTCATCACATTGACATAGAAGAGCAGATGCGCGCAGCGTATCTCGATTACGCCATGAGCGTGATCGTGGCCCGCGCGCTGCCGGACGCCCGCGACGGGCTGAAGCCGGTGCACCGGCGTATCTTGTACGCCATGCACGACATGGGTATACGCGCCAATTCAGCCTACAAGAAGTCGGCCAGAATTGTGGGCGAGGTGCTGGGCAAGTATCACCCGCACGGCGATGTAGCCGTGTACGACGCCATGGCCCGCATGGCGCAGGACTTCTCCATGCGCTACCTGCTGGTGGATGGCCAGGGCAACTTCGGCTCGGTGGACGGCGACGCGCCGGCGGCCATGCGCTACACCGAAGCGCGCCTGACCCGCTCTGCCGAAGAGCTGCTGCTGGACATTGACAAAGAGACCGTCAACTTCGGCGATAACTTCGACGGCACACTGCAAGAACCGGAGGTGCTGCCCGCCCGCCTGCCCAACCTGCTGCTGAACGGCGCCAGCGGCATCGCGGTGGGCATGGCAACCAACATCCCGCCGCACAACCTGCGCGAGGTGTGCGCAGCGGTGGCCTACGTGATTGACCGCTACGACGAGCTGGACGACATCACCGTCGAAGAACTGATGCAGTTCGTCAAAGGGCCAGACTTCCCCACCGGCGGGCTGATCGTGGGCGCGGAGGGGATCAAATCCGCCTACGCCACCGGCAAAGGCCGGGTGGTAATGCGGGCAAATGCCCACATCGAGGAGATGAACGGGGGACGATACCGCATCGTGGTGACCGAGATCCCCTACCAGCTTAACAAATCCAGCCTGCTGGAGCGCATCGCCGAGCTGGCCCGCAGCGGGAAACTTGACACGATTAGCGACCTGCGAGACGAATCCGACCGACGCGGCATGAGCATTGTGATCGAGCTGAAGCGCAACAGCCAGCCCAAAAAGGTGCTCAACCAGCTTTTCAAGTACACCATGCTGCAATCCACCTTTGGGGTGCAGATGCTGGCGCTGGTGCCGGGCGAGAACGGCCGCATTGAGCCGAGGCTTATTTCACTCAGGCGCGCCCTCCAGTTGTACATCGAACACCGGCGCACGGTGATTGTTCGCCGCTCGGAGTTTGAACTGAAGAAGGCCCGCGCCCGCGCCCACATTCTGGATGGGTTGCTGATTGCCCTGGCCCACCTCGACGACGTGATCCGCACCATCCGCGAGAGCCAGGATTCCGCGACCGCGCGCGAGCGCCTGATGTCGCGCTTCCGCCTGAGCGAGCTGCAAGCCGAGGCCATTCTGGATATGCAACTGCGCCGACTGACCGCGCTGGAGCGGCAGAAGATCGATGACGAGCATCGTGAGGTGATGGCGCGCATTGCCTATCTGGAAGACCTGTTGCACAGTCCGAGGAAGATCCTCGAACTGATCAGGGGCGACGTAGCGGAACTGGCCGAGAAGTACGGCGACGAACGCCAGACGCGCGTGGTGCACGGGGCCAGCGAGGACCTCTCGCAGGAAGATCTGGTGCCGGACGAGGCCGTGCTGATCAGCATCACCGAGAAGGGCTACGTCAAGCGGGTGGCCGCCAGCACCTACCGGGCGCAGGCGCGCGGCGGGCGCGGCGTGAAGGGCCATAGCATGCGCGTGGAAGACGAAGTGATGATGTTGATGCCGGCCCGTTCGCTGAACGCCATCCTGTTCTTCTCGGATAAGGGCAAGGTGTACTCAGAGAAAGCCTACCAGATCCCGGACTCGGACCGCATCGCGCGCGGCATTCCCATGGCCAACATCCTGTCGCTGGAAAGCGGCGAGAGCATCACCGCGGCAGTGGCCGTGCCCGATTTTGAGGAGGCCGACTATTGCACCATGGTCACCCGCAATGGGCGCATCAAGCGCGTGGTGCTCTCGGAGTTCGCCTCGGTGCGCCCCTCCGGGCTGATCGCCATCAATCTGGACGACGATGACACCCTGGGTTGGGTGCGGTTGACCAGCGGGAAGGACGAACTGATCATCGTCACCGAGCGCGGCCAGGCGCTGCGCTTCCACGAAAGCAACGTGCGCCCGATGGGACGCCCGGCGGCCGGCGTGATCGCCATCCGTTTGAAGAAGGGCGACAAGGTCACCAGCATGGACGTGGCGGACCCGGAGGCCGATCTGCTGGTGGTGACGGTCAACGGTTACGGCAAGCGTACGCCGCTCGCGGAATACACGCCGAAGGGGCGCGCAACTGGCGGCGTGGCCACCATTGACCAGCGCAAGCTCAAGACCACCGGGCCAATCGCCTCGGCGCGGGTGGTGAACGACGACGACGATCTGACCATCATCTCCACCGGTGGGCTGGCGATCCGCACCAAAATGAAAGAGATCAAGCGGGCCGGGCGGGCCACCATGGGCACGCATGTCATCAACCTGAAAGACGGCGACTCGGTGGCCTCGGTGGCGCGCACTGCCGCCCGCGACGTGCAACTGGCCGGGCCGGGGTCGGCCGTCGGTTAGAAACCGACGGCCAGGCACAGAAAACCCGCTGCGCGGGTTGGCGTCAACCTGCGAAGCAGGTTTCCCAAACATAGCCGCCGATTTCCAATCGGCGGCGGGGAAGCGACGGCCAGGCACAGAAAACCCGCTGCGCGGGTTGGCGTCAACCTGCGAAGCAGGTTTCCCAAACATAGCCGCCGATTTCCAATCGGGGGAAGCGGCGGTGGGCCACCCGGCGGCGCCGCCGGCGCGAGGAGCGTTAACCTCATGAAACGTCGTTACGCTTTTGCGAAACTATTCTATCATTTCGTGTGGGCCACCAAGAATCGGCGGCCGCTGCTCACACCCTCCGTAGAAGCGCGGCTGCTGCCTTATATCGGCTACAAGTGCAAGGAACTCGGCTACGTACTTTACGCCGTGAACGCCGCCGAAAATCACCTGCACGTGCTGGTCAGCCTGCCACCGGCGGTGGCTCCGGCAGAAGCCGCCAAAAACCTGAAAGGCGCTTCATCGCACTACATCAACAAAGAAAGCGGCCTGAACGAAACCCTGTACTGGCAGGACGGCTACGGCGTCGTCACCTTGCGCGAAAGCGAAACGCCCGGCGTCGTGGGCTACATCCAGCGACAAAAAGAGCACCACCACCTGAATCACTTGAGCGTTATTCTGGAGCAGACCGAATCCGAAGCGATCGAACCTGCGCAGCAGGTTTCCCAAACATAGCCGCCGATTTCCAATCGGCGGCTCGATTGATATGACCCTCCCCCGCCCCTCCCCCTCCCCGCTCGTAGCCTGCCTCCCCACCGCCGACCCGGCGCGGCTGGCCGGGCATCTGGTGGCCTTTGCCAACTCCGATGGCGGCGTCATTGTGCTGGGGGTGGATGCGCGCGGGCGGCCAACCGGCGTGTTTGCCGACGAGGCCGAGCAGGCCTTGCTGGCCGCCGAACGCCTGTGCCGGCCGGTGGTGCAGACCGGCTGGGAATACATGGAGAGCGACGCCGGCCCGATCTACACCATCACCGTGGCCCGCAGCCCGGAACTGCATTCCCTGGCCGATGGCCGGGTGCTGGTCCGCAGCGGCAGCGAGAACCGCCCGCTGGGCGGGGAAGAGATCCGGCAACTGGCCGCCACCCGCTCCTCCGGCGATTTTGAGGCTGAACCGGTCCCCGCCGCGACCTGGGACGACCTCGACCCGGCAGTTATCGAAGAATATCACGCCAAACGGTACGAGCGCCAGCGTCGCCGGCTGGAGGGCGAGCCGCGCCAGATTCTGGCCGAGATCGCCGCAGTGGACGAGCAGGGTCGGCCCACCACCTCCGGGGTGCTGCTGTTTGGCAAGAACCCGGGGCATTTCTTCCCCCAGGCCGGGCTGGTTTTCGTCAAGTTCGTGGGGCCGGAGCCAAGGGGCGAAGACGGTCACGCCGGGTACGGGCGGCGGGAGGAAGTCAACGGCCCACTGGCGCGGGTGATCGAAGAGGCCTGGCAAATCATCTGGGAAGAGATGAGCGTGGGGGCAGTGGTCAAGGGGCTGGAGCGCGAGGAGCTTACCGAGTATCCACCCTTTGCCGTGCGCGAGGCGCTGGTAAACGCCGTCTGCCACCGCGACTATCGCCTGAAAGGCCGCCGCATCGAGGTGCGCATGTACTCCGACCGGCTGGAAGTGATCAGCCCCGGCGGGTTGCCCGGCTACATCACGGTGGACAACATTGTCGAAGAGCACTTCTCGCGCAACCCGCGCCTGGTGGCCGGGCTGTTCCAGTGGGGCTACATCGAGGAACTGGGCCTGGGCGTGGACCGCATGATTGAAGATATGGTCAATCGCGGCCACCGGCCACCGGAGTTTCGCGCCCGCCCGCACTCCTTCAGCGTGGTGCTGTACAACGCCCGCGATCGCCGGGTGGCCCCCGCCTGGGAAAAGAGCATGAACGAGCGCCAGACTCGCGCGCTCACCCACATCCGCGAACACGGCAGCATCACCAACCGGGAATACCGCGAGCTTTGCCCGGATGTCAGCCCGGAGACCCTGCGGCTGGACCTGAGCGATCTGGTAGATCGCGGCCTGCTGCTCAAGATCGGCGCCAAAAAGGGCACCTACTACATTCTGAAGTGAGCGCAGGACCACGCTCCGGCGGGAGACGGGCGCATCCCCACCCATCGGTGTGCAGTGCAGGGCCGCCCTGCGGAAGCGGCGCTCTACCGGACCGCGGAAGGGGATAAAGGTACCTGAATCGGCCAGACCGGGGCGTTTGTGCTAGACTATCCTCGCGCGCCGGTCCGCGTACCGGCCCGGTTCCACCGGCGGATATCCCAAATTTAATCCAAATTCCCCTTTGGGATATCTGCCCTGCGAATGCTGCTACCGCTGGCTTTCACCCTGGCCTACCTGCTGTTGCTGTTGGGCGCCGTAATCAACTCACGGGGCAACGCGCTGCGTCGCTGGCTGGCCCTGTATCTGTTCGGCGTCACCTTGCTGGTGCTGCTGCAGGGCGCGGTTGGCCCGACCCCCAATTTTGGCCTGCCGGTTGCCCTCCCGGCGCCCCTCGGCACCTGCGTCTGGGGCAGGTGTGCGCCCGGGGCAGGTGTGTCCATCCTGCTGTACGGGCGACCCGGCGGGTCGCCCCTACTCCCCGGCCCCGGCCGGGCCGCAATGGCGGCGGTGCTCACGCTCTATTTGCTAAACGCGGGGCTGCTGGGCGTGCTCACGGCGCAATACCAGCGGGTAAAGTACAGCCAGGCCTGGCTGATCGCCGGCGGAGTGACCGGCCTGACAGTGCTCGGGCTGGCCCTCTCGGAACCGGCATGCGCCCTGGCAGGGCGCAACTGGTTGGAGGCCATGATCGCGCCCT
>CAYZNA010000190.1:0-7289 GCA_964478665.1 uncultured Anaerolineales bacterium | reverse complement strand
CGCCGTGGAAGGCATCATCAAGATGCAGGCCATCACCGCCGTGCCGCGCGCGCCCGAGTTCGTGGAGGGCGTGACCCGCCGAAGGCGTGCGCGGGAAAGTGCTACCGGTCATTGATTTGAGAAAACGCAGTGGCGCAAAACTCACTTTTCCCGACCGCCGGAGTCGAGGCTTCAGCCGGGGGCGCGCGGCCAATCACCGGCTGAAGCCTCGACTCCCTGCCGACCGAAAGCGACTTTTGCGGTACTGCGAGAAAACGTTTCGGCCACAGCCGCTCCGCATTATGTCACCCTGAGCGCAGCGAAGGGTCTCTGGCGTCACAGAGAGATGCTTCGCTCAGCTCAGCATGACATGATCATGGTCAGTCGATGCCGACCGGCCCAAACGATGACCAAGGTCGCCGCGCCTCTACCACAAAGGCACGTACGGGTGATCACCAGAAATCCGGTGCGATTGCCTCGCCGGGCTCTTGGGCTATAATTGGGACATGGTCGCTTCGGCTCGTCGTAATTCACCCAAAAGACAACTGGACCAGATCATCCGCCGCATTGTGGAGGCCTACGCACCGGACAAGATCATCCTGTACGGCTCGTACGCCTACGGCACTCCCGGCCCGGAGAGTGATTTTGATTTGCTGATCGTCAAAGAGACTGCCGAGCCGCCGCGCGACCGCCGTTTCGCCGTGCGCAAAGCGGTTTGGCCGTTGCCGACAACTATCCCGGTCGAGCCGCTCGTCGTCACAGAGTCAGACTGGTGGACAACGCCCTCAAGTTCACCGAACGGGGCAGGGTGACAGTGCGGGCGCAGGCCGACCCGGCCTCCGGCACAACGCAGGTCACGGTGCTGGATACCGGCATCGGCATCCCGCTGGAAAAGCAGGGGCTGCTCTTCCAGCCCTTTGTGCAGGCCGATGGAAGCACCACCCGCAAGTACGGGGGCACCGGTCCGGGGTTGAGCATCTCCCGCCGCCTGGCGGAAATGATGGGGGGCACGCTAGCAGAGAGAGGGGGTTCGACCACTCAGCCGCCCCCTGCCACCCTCCGGTCGGATTGGCGGGGGACACGTCGGCCCGGCTGCGGGAGGGCAGGCTGAGCAGAGAGGACAGCAGCCCGGCAAAAGCAGCCGGCGCGGAGCGGGCCGCGGCCGCCAGCAGAGATTCGGGAGCGGAGCGGACGGAATAGACGGCGCGCAGTGGGTCAGGCACGAGTTGATTGTAACCCGGATGCGGCCGCGCCGATGTAAGGAAGGTGTGAAAATCGTGGTGGCGCGAAGCGTGCGTTCCCTACGCAGGGGGCGCACGCTTCGCGCCACCCCGGCACCTGCGTCCGGGGCAGGTGTGCGCCCCAGATTATTGGAAGATACCCTCAATTGCCCTTTCACAGGGTACAATACAGCCCCATCCCAAAAATCCCAGAAAAGGAGTCGTCGAATGACGCCTGTTGCCCTCCTCTCTCACAGCGAGATCGAAGCGAAATACACATGGAACGCGCCCAGCGTGTTCGAGTCCGAGCAGGCCTGGCAGGCCGAATATGAGCACGTGTTGCACAGCCTGCCGGCGCTGGCCGCGTTTCAGGGGCGCCTGGCCGCCGGCCCGGATACGCTCGTCGCCCTGTGGGAGGCCCTCGAAGACCTGACGCGCCGCGTGGGCCGGCTCTACGTCTACGGCGTGATGGCTCATCACGCAGACACCGCCGAGCAGTCTGCTGCCCGAATGTACGACAAGTCCCA
The DNA here is from genome assembly GCA_964478665.1 of uncultured Anaerolineales bacterium. GTDB lineage: Bacteria > Chloroflexota > Anaerolineae > Anaerolineales > CAYZNA01 > CAYZNA01. The sequence continues at coordinate 5,563 of CAYZNA010000190.1, read as the reverse complement.
GGGCTTGTTTGCGCGCCTGATGGCCACGGCTGCCTTTATTGATCCGGAATTGCTGGCCATGGGGCAAGAGACCCTCGCCGAGTGGGCCCAGGCACAGCCGCGCCTGGCGATTTTCCGGCACTACGTGGACGACCTGTTCCGCAAGCAGGCGCACGTCCGCTCGGCAGAGGTGGAAGAACTGCTGGGCCTGGCCCTGGACCCCTTCCGCAGCGTGCAGACCACCTTCAGTCTGCTGACCAACGCCGACATCAAGTTCCGCCCGGCCCGCAGCGCCGATGGGCGCGAACTGCCGGTCACCCAGGGTACCTACGAGGAGATTCTGGCCGGCGCCGATCGCGAGGCCCGCCGCACTGCCTGGGAAAGCTACACCGACGGCTACCTCGCTTTTAAGAACACACTCGCCAACAACCTGTCCACCTCCATCAAACAGAACGTCTTTGGGATGCGCGCCCGGCGCCACACCTCCACGCTGGAGGCTTCGCTGTTCGCGGACAACATCCCGACCACCGTCTTTCATAATCTGATCGAGACCTTCCGCGCCAACCTGCCCACCTGGCGCCGCTATTGGGCCATCCGCCGCAAAGCGCTGGGGGTGGAGACCCTGCACCCCTACGACATCTGGGCGCCGCTCGGCGGCCAGGCTACCCGCCCCATCCCCTACGAACAGGCGGTGGAGTGGATCTGCGCCGGGCTGGCCCGCATGGGGGAGGAGTACGTGCGAGTAGTGCGCCAGGGCTGCCTGCAAGACCGCTGGGTAGATGCCATGCCCAACCAGGGCAAAACCGAGGGCGCCTTCTCCTCCGGCTGGCCGGGCACCCATCCCTTTATCCTGATGAGCTACGATCATACCATCTTCAGCCTGAGCACCCTGGCCCACGAACTGGGCCACTCCCTGCACTCCTACCTTGCGTGGCAGCACCAGCCCATCGTGTACAGCCAGTACTCGCTGTTTGCGGCCGAAGTGGCCTCCAACTTCCATCAGGCGCTGGTGCGCGCCTACTTGCTCGAGGGCAACGCCGACCCCGCCTTTCAGATGCGGGTGATCGAAGAGGCCATGAGCAACTTCCACCGCTACTTCTTCATCATGCCCACCCTGGCGCGCTTCGAGTTGGAAACCCACCAGCGGGTAGAACGCGGCGAGGCCCTGAGCGCCGACGACTTGATCGAGTTGATGGCCGACCTGTTCAGCGAAGGCTACGGCGGCGAGATGCAGGTGGACCGCCAGCGAGTGGGCATTACCTGGGCTACCTTCAGCCACCTGTACAGCGATTACTACGTGTATCAATACGCCACCGGCATTTCCGGCGCCCACGCCCTGGCCAGCCGCATCCTCTCCGGCGAGCCGGGCGCGGCGGACGACTATCTCGGCTTCCTGAAGGCCGGCAGCTCGGTCTACGCACTGGAGGCGCTGCAACGCGCCGGCGTGGACCTGACCTCGCCCCGCCCGGTGGAGGCCGCCTTCCAGACCCTGGCCGGGTTGGTGGACCGGCTGGAGACGCTGGTGGAGAACCGGTAGACCTATGGATTCCGACCCCCGCTTCGGCGAAATCGAAACGCCGGCAGAGGCGCGGGACGGCCTGGCAGACGACCAGCAGGCCGCTCTCATCCAGCCGGAGAACCCGTTGCCGCCGGTGAACCTGGCAGACCTGCCGGCGCCGCTGCGCGCGGCGGCCGCCCGCGCCGGCTGGAGCGAACTGATGCCGGTGCAATCCAGAGCGATCCCCTATCTGCTGGCCAGCCGCGATCTGATGATCCAGGCGCGCACCGGCAGCGGCAAGACCGGGGCCTTTGTGTTGCCCATCCTGCACCGGATTGACCCGGCGCGCGCGACCTGCCAGGCGCTGGTGCTGCTGCCAACGCGCGAGCTGGCCCGGCAGGTTGCGGGCGAAGCCGGGCTGCTGGGCGGGGAGATGGGCGTGCGCGTGGCCGCCGTGTACGGCGGAGTCGGCTACGGCCCGCAGATCGAGGCCTTCCGCGCCGGCGCGCATCTGGTGGTGGGCACGCCCGGCCGGGTTCTGGACCACTTGCTGAAGCGCACATTGACCCTCGATGACCTGCAAGTGCTGGTGTTCGACGAGGCCGACCGTATGCTCTCCATGGGCTTCTACCCCGACATGCGCGAGGTCCAGCGCTACCTGCCCTCCCGGCTGATCAACGGTTATATGTTCTCGGCCACTCTCCCGGCCCACGTCCTCCGCCTGGCGCGCCAGTTCTTGCGCCAGCCGGAGTTCCTCAGCCTGAGCCGCGACCACGTGCACGTTACCGATACCGAGCACGTGTACTACATCGTCCCCGGGATGGACAAAGACCGCAGTCTGATTCGCATCCTGGAGGTGGAAAACCCGGCCTCGGCGCTGATCTTCTGCAACACCCGCGCCCGGGCGCACTACCTCGCGGTGGTGTTGCAGCGCTATGGCTACGACGCCGACGAGTTGAGCGCCGACCTGGCCCAGAAGGACCGCGACCGGGTGCTGGGGCGGGTGCGCGAGGGTGCGCTGCGTTTTCTGGTGGCCACCGACGTGGCCGCCCGCGGCCTTGACATCCCCGAACTCTCACACGTGATTCTGTACGAACCGCCGGAGGACTCGGAGGCTTACATCCACCGGGCGGGCCGCACCGGGCGGGCCGGCGCCAGCGGCGTGGCGATCTCGCTGGTAGCCGGCATTGAGAAGTTTGACCTGGATCGAATTGCGAAACGCTACGGCATTGATATGCAAGAGCAGGCGCTGCCCACCGATGGGGAAGTGCAGCAGATTGTCTCGGAGCGCGTCACCGCGTTGCTGGAGGCGCGCCGGCGCACGCGCGATCAGTTGCAGGCCGAGCGCAGCCAGCGCTTTGTCCCGCTGGCGCGCGAACTGGCGCAAGATGAAGAGGAATTGGGGCTGATTGCTATGTTGCTGGACGATTACTACCAGCAGTCTCTGCATGCGGCGCTGCCCGGCCCCGCCTTGCGGGCCACCCGGCAGGCGGAGCCGGCGCGACCGGCGCGGCGGGCGCCGGACCGGCAGCCCCGGCGCTCGAGCCGGCGCGGCTCGCAGCGGCGATAGGTCACCCCGCCCGCGACTGTACCCCTTCTATCCACGATACGAATACTGAGGAGATCAATCAAATGAAACGCTTTCTAATCATCTGCACCTTGCTGATCGCTGGCGCGCTGCTGCTGGGCGCCTGCGGTTCGGGCCAGGGCGCCGCGCCGGCGGCCACCAGCGCCCCGGCGGGGCCGGTAGGGGATGCCACGGCCGGCAAGACCAAGTTCGAGGGCACCTGTAGCTCCTGCCACGGCCCGGATGCAAAGGGCCTGCCCGGGCTGGGCAAGGACCTGACCACCAGCGCGTTCGCCATGGGCCTCTCGGACGGGGACCTGCTGGCCTTTGTGAAGACCGGCCGCCCGAGCAGCGACCCGGCCAACACCACCGGCGTGGACATGCCCCCGAAGGGCGGCAACCCGGCCCTGAGTGATCAGGACCTGGCCGACATCATCGCTTACGTGCGCACGCTGGAAAAATAGCACCTCGGAGGCAGGGGAATCCGTGTCCGGGCCGACGGAACACCACCCAGAGAGCCGGCAACCGCGCCAGGAGCCGCTGCCTGAACCCTTTCCCGAGTACCTGCTCTGCCCGCACTGCGGCGAGCCGGAAGTGGAAGTGTGGTGCTACCAGGACGGCGTGAACTGCCACCAGTGTGGCAAGTGGATTCCCCACGCCCTGCCGTCACGCCTGGGCAGTTCGCCGCTGTGCCGGCAAGCCGAAGCGGCCCGCGGGGCCGCCCGTCCTCCCGGCGCGGAGGGCTGACGCCGAAGCCGGGGCCGCGGCGCAGGTCGGGGAATCCGCCTCCGGCCAGCCGTCGCCTGCCTTGGCCTCTGGCGGCTGACAAAAAAGCCCTCCACCGGCCCGCTGCCGGTGGGGGCTTTTTCGGCGCGGGGTCAAACGGGCCTCAACTGGCGGTCAGGTCCACGAAGTAGCGATGGAAGCGGTTGTCGTCGGTCAGTTCCGGGTGGAAGGAGGTAGCCAGCAGGTGTCCCTGGCGGGCCGCCACAATCCGGCCATCGGGCAGCGCGGCTAACACCTCCACGCCCTCCCCCACGCTTTCGATGATCGGGGCGCGGATGAAGACGGCGTGGAACGGAAAGGTGCGCCCGGCGCTGTCCGCCGCCAGCACTGGCACATCCAGGTCGGCCTCGAAACTATCCACCTGCCGCCCGAAGGCGTTGCGCGCCACAGTGATGTCCATCAGCCCGAGCAGCGGCTGGTCGCGGTGCGCGTCGCGGGAGAGGAAGATGGCCCCGGCGCAGGTACCCCAGATGGGGTGCGCCCGGCCAAACTTGCGCAGCGGCTCCACCAGCCCGAAGTCCGCCGCCAGTTTGCCGATGGTGGTGGACTCGCCGCCGGGGATAATCAGGCCGCGCAGGTCTCTCAGGTGCGCCGCCAACCGCACATCCACCGGCAGAGCGCCCACCCGGCGCAGGCTGGTGGCGTGCTCGGCAAAGTCCCCCTGCAGGGCCAGCACGCCGATGCACAGCAGTTCTGTCATAACCACTCACCAGCCGCGCACGGCCAGTTTTTCCTGCTCGGTCAGCGAGGCCACCGTGCGCCCGACCATCGACTCGCCCAGCCCCTTGCTGACCTCGGCGAGGATGGCCGGGTCGTTGTAGTGCGTGGTGGCCTGCACGATGGCGCGGGCGCGCCGCGCCGGGTCGCCGGACTTGAAGATGCCGGAGCCGACGAACACGCCGTCCACGCCGAGCTGCATCATCAGCGCGGCGTCGGCCGGGGTGGCAATGCCCCCGGCGGCGAAGTTGACCACCGGCATCCGGCCCAGTTCTCTGGTCTCCTGCACCAGTTCGTAGGGCGCACCGATCTCTTTGGCGTAAGCGAACAGTTCCTCGTCGGCCATGGTTTGCAGGCGGCGGATCTCGCCCAGCACGGCGCGGGCGTGGCGCACGGCCTCCACAATGTCGCCGGTGCCGGCCTCGCCTTTGGTGCGGATCATGGCCGCGCCCTCGGCGATGCGCCGCAGCGCCTCGCCCAGGTTGCGGCAGCCGCACACGAACGGCACTTTGAAGGGGTGCTTGTTGACGTGGTGGGCTTCGTCGGCGGGGGTGAGCACTTCCGACTCGTCAATGTAATCCACGCCCAGCGCCTGCAGCACCTGCGCTTCCACAAAATGGCCGATGCGGCACTTCGCCATCACCGGGATAGTCACGGTCTGCATGATCTCGATGATTCTGGTCGGGTCACTCATGCGGGCCACGCCGCCCTGAGCGCGGATGTCGGCCGGGACGCGCTCGAGCGCCATCACCGCGCAGGCACCGGCATCTTCGGCGATCTTCGCGTGTTCGGCAGTGACCACGTCCATGATCACCCCGCCTTTGAGCATCTGCGCCAGACCTTTTTTGACGGTGAACGTACCTGTTTGGTTTTCCACTTCTACCTCCTGCGGAACGATTGTTTCCCGCTTCTGGTTGGATTCTACCACGCGCACACAAGCCTATCAATTATGGGCTGTTACGGTCGCTGGCAGATGGCGGAGGGCGGAGGTTAATTGCCGCCTCGGGGCGACCAGA
>CAYZNA010000189.1:0-7308 GCA_964478665.1 uncultured Anaerolineales bacterium | reverse complement strand
ACACCAGGCTGGCGGAAAATTGAGTGAATGCAAAACAATTCACGCGAATGGGCAGTACATACGCACTCAAATGCGTTTTTACATCTGCCAATGATGCGATTTTCATCCTGTATACTCCTCATTGCTTCTGGCGCGAATTTTAGGAAGTAGGGCTTCGGCGACATTGACTATAATTATAGCTATTATATTGGTCGTGTCAATGCCGTTTCGCCTTTGGCATTAGCCCATGAACAAGAGTCGCCTGCGTCGCCTGCCTCACTTGTGGCTTTTTATACGACGCGTCCCAATCTGCATCCTGCTGGCGGCCTGCCTGCCGGTTACCCCGCAGGAGGCCGGCGTGACGCTGGTCCTGCCGCCCACCCGCACCCCGCCGCCCGTTTCGCCCCTGCCTGCCGCGCCACCTGCGGCATCCATGATCCATCCGCCGCCGTCCGACCCGCAGCCGGTGGACGCGCCGCCGCCCAACCTGCGCATTGACCCGGACTCGCTGCGCCTCAGCCCGGAGCGGCTGCACGGCGCCGCAGGCCCCCCGCGCGTGGGCGACGCTCTGCAAGTCTCGTTCACGGTGCACAATGACGGGGAGGCGGCGGTCAGCGGCGCGCTGGTGACCGCCGCCATGGCGCGCGCTGAGATCCCCCGCACCACCTTTGTGGAGCACGCGCGGGTAGACCTGCCGGCCGGCGGCGAGGTCGCGGTGCAGCTCACACTGGGCAGGCTGAGCGATAGCGAGCTGGCCTCACCCTTCCGCCCGGAGTTTGGCGACGGCCGCTACGTCGTGGCCGCCAGCGTCAACCGCGACCTGCGCGATCTGGTGGATGGGCGCTTTTACTGGTCATCCACCCCGACGCGCGAGGCGAACGAGGCGGACAACGTGGTGCAGGCCGAGATCACCTACCTGCCCTTTGAAAGCTACACCAGCGAGGCCTGCCCGGCCGGCGCCAACCTGGCAATTGACCCGACGGACGTGGCGCTGCAAGAGATGGAAACAGCGGGAGCCGGCGGCGCTGCTCCCTTTCTGGCGCTCACGGTGCGCAACAGCGGGAACGCGGCGCTGTATCACATCCCGATTCGGGTGCTCGGCGCGGGGGGGCTGCGCTTTGCCTACCATACCGGGATCCTGACCCCGTGCGGCGGCGCCGGCCGCGTCTTTCTGCCGGTGAACGCCGGCTGGGGAGACACGTTCACCATCGCGGTGAACGCTCCCGACGATCACGGCGGGGTGGAGGAGGAGGATTATAGTGACAATCAGATCCAGGTCACCCTCAGCGCGCTGGCCACGCCCGCGCCATAAAAAGGGTGGTGGTAGGGCAATGCCCTGCCGCCACCCCCCTTTCCCGCCTGGGGCAATGCCCCAGGCTACCCCCTTTTTCCGCAGTTATGATGAGCCAACGTTTGACGCAGGCCGCCCACGCCGGGCTGGCCACCACGCTGATCCTGCTGCCCTTCTGGTGGCCGGTGGTCCTCAGCCGGGGGACCCTGCCGGACCTGTATTTCACCTATCAGAGCGCCATCGTCTACGCGCCGGAGGTGGCCCTGACCCTGAGCGTGGGCCTGTGGTGCGCGAGCTGGCTGCTGCGCCCGCGACCGCTGGCCTGGTCCCCGGCCGCGTGGACCGCTCTCGGGCTGGCCGGGTGGGCGACCGCCAGCCTGCTGTGGACCCCCGACCGGCGCCTGACCCTGGCCTTTGCCCTGCACCTGTGGCTGCTGGCCGGGGCGCTGCTGCTGGTCTGCACCGATCGCCCCGATCCCCGGCTGCTGGCTCTGGCCCTGACCGTGGGCCTGAGCGCCCAGGCCGCGGTGGCCCTGGCCGAGGCGGCCCGGCAAGGGACCGCCTTTCTGCGCCCGCTGCACCTGCCGTGGCCCGGCGACCTGATTGTGAGCCGCTCCGGCGTGAGCGTGGTGATGGACGCCCACGGCAACCGCTGGTTGCGAGCCTACGGCACCCTGCCCCACCCCAACATCCTGGGCGGGTTGTTGCTACTGTACCTGGGCGGGCCGGCGCTGGGTTACTTGCGGAGCGGCCGCAAGCTCTGGCTGCTGCCGTGGCTGTTCGGCGCGGCGGCGCTGCTGCTGACCTTTTCGCGGGCGGCGTGGGTCGGGGCGCTGGCAGCGGGATTCGCGTTGGAACGTTCAACGTTTGAACGTTCAACGTTCGAACGTTTCCCCTGCGGGGACTTCGCGACGCTGAGACGCCGGGCGCTGGTGCTTGGCCTGAGCGCGCTGGCGGTGGCCCTGGCGCTGATCTTCGCCCTGCGCGGCTTCTTCTTCGCCCGGCTGGCGCCGGCGCCGGCCGGCGGGGGCACCCGGCTGGAGCGGCAATCGCGCGAGGAGCGCCGGGCGCTGAACGCCGCCGGCTGGCAGTTGTGGCGCGCACATCCGTGGTTGGGCGTGGGGGCCGGAGCCTACATGGTGGCAGTGGCGCGGCTGCCGCAGCCTCCTGAGCCGCTCGAGCCGGCGCACTCGCTGCCGCTGCTGGTCGTCGCGGAGCTGGGCGCGGTCGGGGCGGGGTTGCTGGTCGGGGGGGCAGCCGCAGGGGCCGGCTGGAGGGCCCGGTCGCGGCGGGGGAAAAGGGTCGGGGTCGAGGCAATGGTGTGCCGGGCGATCGCGCTGGGGGTCCTCATCGCCTCCCTGCTGGATCACTTCTGGTGGACCCTGGCGCCCGGTCGTGACGCCTTCTGGCTGGCGCTGGCGCTGTGGGCCGGTGGAACTCTGGCGCATGGGGATGCGCCAGCTACCCTGTCACGCTGAGCTCTGGCGCATGGGGATGCTCTGGCGCATGGGGATGCTCTGGCGCATGGGGATGCTCTGGCGCATGGGGGCGCCAGCTACCCTGCCACGCTGACCTGCACCCCCTGAGAATCCACCGGGAGGACAAAGGAGCTGCAGGGCACGCCGGCGGCCTCGAAGGCGGCCGCCATGGCGCGGGCGATGCGATCGTGCCCGGAGGGGGCAAAGGCCACCAGCGCCGGCCCGGCCCCGGAGAGGGCCACGCCGGCCGCGCCGGCGGCTCGGGCGGCGGTCACGGCCTGGTCGAAGCCGGGGATGAAGCGCTTGCGGTAGGGTTGGTGCAGCCGGTCGGCCATGGCCTCGCGCAGCAGGGGGTAGTCGCCCCCCCGCAGGGCCTCCACGGTGAGGGCGGCGCGCCCGAGGTTGAAGACGGCGTCGCGCAGCGGCACCTGCTCCGGCAGCGCCTGGCGCATTTGCGCGGTGGAGAGTTGCAGCGCGGGCAGGGCCACGGCCACCTGCCGCAGGTCGCCGAGCGGGATGGGGCGCATGAGGGGCGGGTCGCCGGCCCCGGCGCCGGCGGCGACCAGCACCAGCCCGCCGAACAGGGCCGGGGCGGCGTTGTCGGGGTGGCCCTCCAGGTCGCAGGCCATGCGCAACAGCTCCTCGCGCGGCAACCGCGCGTCAATCAGCGCGTTGGCGGCGGCCAGCCCGCCCACCACTGCCGCCGCCGAGGACCCCAACCCCGAGCTGAGCGGAATGTGATTGCGGGCGTGCAGCCGCAGCCCGGCAGGCCGGCGGCCGGCGCGCCCGAACAGGCGTTCGGCAGCGCGCAAAATCAGGTTGTCGGGGCCGCCGGGCAGCCCGGCCGCCCCCTCGCCGGTAACTTCCACCTCCAGCCCGTGGGGCAGGGCCTCCATTTGCACCGTGTTGTGCAGCCCCAGCGCCAGCCCCAGACAGTCAAAACCCGGCCCCAGGTTGGCGGTGGAGGCCGGGACGAGAACGGTTACGCGGCGCATGGCTGGCTCACAGCAGCTCCTCCAGCGCCTCCAGTTCGGGGGGGATGGTCTGCGGCGCGGGGAAACGCCCGGTGATGATGGCCGGGTCTTTCAGCCCGTGGCCGGTGCACACCACCACCACGGTCTGGCGGGCGAGGTTGAGCCGCCCGGCGGCCACTTCCTTTTTGAGGCCGGCCACGCCGGCGGCCGAGGCCGGTTCGACCCAGGCGCCCTCGGCGGCCAATACCCGCTGCGCGGCCAGGATCTGCTCGTCGCTGACCGCCAGCAGCCGGCCGCCGGACTCGGCCACCGCGGCCAGGGCCTCTTGCCCGCGCGCCGGGCGGCCAATGCGGATGGCGGTGGCCACGGTCTCCGGCCGCTCCACCGGGCAGCCCAGGACCAGCGGCGCGGCGCCCTCGGCCTGCACGCCCAGCAGGCGCGGCAGGCCGGCCCTCTTGAGCGCGTGATACTGGCGGAAGCCCATCCAGCAGGCGGTGATGTTGCCGGCGTTGCCCACCGGCAGCGCCAGCCAGTCCGGCGCGCTCCCCAGGGCGTCGCAGATTTCAAAGGCGAGGGTCTTCTGCCCTTGCAGGCGGTAGGGGTTGATGGAGTTGACCAGGGCAAACTGGCCGCCCCCGGCTGCCTGGCGCACCAGGTCCAGCGCCTGATCAAACGACCCTTGCACCTGAATCACCTGCGCGCCGTAGGCCACCGCCCCGGCCAGCTTGCCGGCGGCCACCTGCCCCTGAGGGATGAGCACGACGCACTTCAGCCCGGCCCGTGCGGCGTAGGCCGCGGCGGAGGCGGCGGTGTTGCCGGTGCTGGCGCAGATCACCGCCCGCGCCCCGGAATGCACGGCTTCGCTCACGGCGGCGGTCATGCCGCGGTCTTTGAAGGAGCCGGTGGGGTTCTGCCCCTCCAGTTTGGCAAGGGCGGCCGCCGCGCCCAGCTCCCCGGCCAGCCGGGGCAGCGGCAACAGGGGAGTATCGCCCTCCAACAGGGTAACCGGCGCGACGCCGGCGGGAAGGTCGAGCAATGCGCGATAGCGTTCGATCAGTCCGATCTGGCGAGGCATGGGGCGGGATTATAGCACGGTGGTTGTCGGGACATTGGAAGACAGAAAATGGGGGTGGGCGTCGGGCAGTGCCCGCGCCCACCCCCATTTTCCGGGTTCAGAGGGGGATGGGGGAGGAGGGGATGCCGGGCTAGCGGCCGCCCTCGGCGCCGGAGGAGCGGGCGGGGGGCAGTTCTGGCTCGGGGGCGGAGTTGCGCCGGCCGCGCCAGGGCCAGCGGCTGCCGTTGCCGAGCAACCCGCGGCCGTTCGAGCGGCCCCCATCCAGCGGCTGGTAGTGGTAGTAGTGGTAATACTGGTAGTACTGGTAATAGTAGGCGCTGCGCCGCGCGCTGAGCTTGTTTATCACCACGCCCAGCGCCCTGGCCCCGACCTGCTCCAACCGCGCCGCGGCCTGGGCCGCCGCCTGGATGCGGGTGGCGCCGCTATCCACCACCAGCAGCACGCCATCCACCTTTCGCGCCAGCACGGTGGCGTCGGTCACCGCCAGCATGGGCGGCGAGTCGATGATCACCACGTCGCTCACCGTGGCCAGCCACTCCAGCACCTGGCCCATCTTCTGCGAGCTGAGCAGCTCGGAGGGGTTGGGCGGGATGGGGCCGGAGGTAATCAGGGAAAGGTTGCGGACGGCGGTCTCCTGCACCACGCCGTCTCGCCCGATGGCGGACTCGATCATCAGGTCGGTCAGCCCGTTGCGGTTGGGACGGTTGAGTATCTTATGGGTGGCAGGGCGGCGCAGGTCGGCATCCAGCAGGATCACCCGCAGCCCGGCCTGGGCCATCACCACCGCCAGGTTGGCGGCCATGGTGGTCTTGCCGTCGCCCGGCCCGGCGCTGGTCACCAGCACGGAGCGGACCGGCCGGTCCACCCCGGCGTAGTGAATGCTGGTGCGCAGGGCGCGGAAAGCTTCGGCCACCGGCGAGCGCGGGTCGCTGGCAGCCACCGGCGCGCCCAGCCGGCCGGCCATGCTCTCCATTATCCCGATCACGCCGATCACCGGCAGGCCCAGCACCTCGCGCACCTGATCGGGCGAGCGGATGCTGTCGTCGAGGTACTCGATCAGGAAAATCACACCCACCGCCAGCATCAGCCCCACCACCCCGGCGAGGGCGGTGTTCATCAGGGTGCGCGGGCGCACGGGGCGTTCGGGGACCGTGGCCGGCTCCACCACCGAGATGTTGCTGGTGGCGCTGGCCTCCGCCAGACGGACGTTCTCGTAGCTTTGCAGCAGGCCGGTGTAGCTCTGGCGGTACTGGGCCAGGTTGGCCTGCAGGCGGTTGAGTTCGGTCTCCTCGGCGGCGGTTTTGGGGCTACCGATATCGTCTATTGCCCCCTGGGTCTGGCTGATCTGCCGGTTGATGTCGTCCAGTTGCTGCGACAGGCTGTTCTTGGAGGCGGCATAACGACTGGCTTGCAACTCCTGGTTTTGCTGGCTGAAGACCTGGGGGATGGTGTTGGCCAGCAGCGCGGCGCGGGCCGGGTCGGTGTCTTCCACGGTGAGCTTGATCAGTTGGGTATCGCGCACTAACTGCACTTCCACCTGCCTGCCCAGCGTCTCGGTGGTGAGGTCCAGGCCCAGGCTGCTGATGGTCTCCTCCAGCACCGGGCGCTGCTTGAGCAGTTCGGAATAGGTGCGCGCCAGGCGCTCGCTGGTGAGGATGGAGGTGTAGTCGGTGGCCTTGTCGTTGGGCGCCTGGTTGATCAGCAGGGTGGCGGAGGCCGAGTAGACCGGCGTGGTGAGTTTGCTGGTGACGTAGGCCGAGACCGCCGCCAGCACCGTACCCAGGGCGATCAGCCACGCCCAGCGCCACAAGAGAGATGCGTATTGTTTTAGTTCCATGATTTCACCTTATGCTTTCGTTGCACGTTGGCGGTCTTAAACGTTGAACGTTCACACGTTAAACGTTCACACGTTAAACGTTCAAGCGTTCAAGCGCTGCCTCCCAGCCTTCGCTGCGTCCATCGAGCACCAGCACCACCGGCAGGCGCTGCAGGGCCTGGGTGGCGCCCGGAGCGACGCCCTCCCCGGCGACCACCGGCAGGGCGCGCAGGCCGGCCTTGCGCAGCAGACTGGCCCGGCGCTGCGCTCGCTCCACGTCGTCCTCGTTCAGGACCGCAGCGACCTCCACCGCCAGCCAGGTCTCCGGGGCTTCCGCAGGGCCACGCAGACGGCCGCGCACGAGCACATCCAGGCGGAGCACCTCCAGCAGTTCTTCGTGGTCAAGCGCGCTTTCCAGTTGCCCCTCCAGATCCACTGGCGGCACAGCCCGCGCACCTTTCAGTTGGCGGCCAAAGTAGCCGGCCGCGTGCTCGCGGTAGCGGTCTTCCAGCATCCATCCCATCAAACGCCCCACCTTGTCTATCAGACGTCCCTGACCTTCGGCCAGCTCTGCGACCTGAAGAGTGAGGGCGCGGACATTCTCGGTCAGGGCGTCCACGCGCGCGGTCAGGGCGTCCACGCGCGCGGTCAGGGTGTCCATGCGCGCGGTCAGGGTGTCCATGCGCGCGGTCAGG
>CAYZNA010000188.1:4908-7309 GCA_964478665.1 uncultured Anaerolineales bacterium | reverse complement strand
AAAAGTGCAGCAAGCCCAGAGCAATCCGGGCCAAGTTTGGGCTCTAAACTACAGTTACCACCTCCAGCGTGTAAAGACGTTGATCGGCGGCGGTCCCACGGCGGCGGTCAATAGCCGTGCGCGCCAGCCGCTGCGTCCACAGCCGGGGCTGAATGTACTGCCCCGGGTTCGTTTCCACAAAGAAGCCGCGAGCGCGTTTCAATGCCCCACGTTGGTCGTCTTGAGCACAGACAGCGCACTCCGGTTCCTGCTCCATCTTCCACGAGGCAAACAGCGCGTCGTGAACGCCGTGATGGTCGCCGTCTTTCGAGTCGCTGCGAAACCCCGGATAGTATTTGCACGTGCGCGCGGTGTGAGGCAGCGGGTGGCTGGCTTGCGGGGCCGCAGGAGGAGTCGGGTACAGTGGGCCAAAGCGTGGCGGAGCGCCAATCAGAAACACGCGGCCAAATACACAGTCCGGGGTGTGGTCTGAGTCTGAGCCGTGACCGCACTGGCGGGCCAGCGCGGTTCCCACTGCGCCCCGCAGCATTGCCCCCGGAATGTGCTGGCGGGCGCGTTCGTCTCCGTCCAATGGGGTCTCGCCCAACGAAAGCGGCGATTGGAGCGTCACGGTAAGTTTTATGCCGACCATCCGCCCACCTCCTTCAGCAGCGTTTCCGCCGCTGCCACTTCCCCATCCAGTCGCACGGTCAGGTCGAATTGGCCCCAGCCCAATCCGCGCGTCCGGCCTCCGCCCAGCGAACGCACGGCGCGCAATCCGGCCACCAGCAGGGCCGCCTGTGCCCGTTGCTGCGGCAGTGTTTCTCCGCTCAGATTGCCGCGAACTACGCCCCGGTAGGCCACCGCCGGGTTGGCGGAATGGGTCTCCACGTTGTAGAGCAGGTCGGCCTCCGCCGTGCCCCGGTAGCGGTTCAGGCTTACACTCCAGCGCAGGGCCGTCCGTCCGGCGCGTGCGAGGGTTTTTTCCTTTTCCACAACCGCGAGGTTGGGAACAAACTCCAGCCGCAAATCGCCAAAGCGAATCTCGCCCGGCCACGTTTCGCTTCCGAACATCCGGCATACCGGGCACAGGCGGTTGTGGTCGGTGCAAAACTGGTATGGCGGCAGACAGCCGGGCCAGTCGCCCGCCAGCCCGCGAAAGATCTGCTCGCAGGCGTGTCGGGCCTTGCCGCGCACCGCCGAGCCGGGCACCAGCGGCAGACCGTCGGCGTTTTTGAGCAGGGGTTTATCGGCCAGTGAATCCGCCAGCGCGCCCGACCCAACGTGCAAAGGCGGTGTTCGTCGCATTCGAACATGGGGCAAGCCGCCACAATAAGCGAAAGGAAGGCCGCGCGCACCTCGGCGTACAGCGCCCGGAAACAGGCCGCAGCCCCGGCCTCGCTGTCCACGTCCGGTAGTGGGCGGCCAGGGGTAGCGTGGGGCAATGCCCCACGCTACCCCCGGCCCCGCACGCATCGCCGCTGCGCCGGCCAGACCGGCCCGGCGTGGCCCGGGATAAACAAGACAGCTATTTGCTTAATTGCGCTGCGTTATGCTAGAATCGCACTACGCCCCTGCCCTTCCATCGCCCGGAAAGCGCCTCCATGCCCCTTCTCGATACCCTGACCCGGCCCCTGCGCGACCTGCGCATCTCGGTCACCGATCGCTGCAACTTCCGCTGTGTATACTGCATGCCCAAAGAAATCTTCGGGCGCGACTACCCCTTTCTGGAGCGGGCCGAACTGCTCACCTTCGAGGAAATCGAGCGCCTGGCGCGCATCTTCGTGGCCCACGGGGTGGAGAAGATTCGCCTGACCGGCGGCGAGCCAATGATGCGCCGCGACCTGGAGCGGCTGATCGAAAAGCTGGCGCGGCTTCCCGGCGCCGCGCTCACCATGACCACCAACGGCTCCTTCCCGGTCGCGCGGCTGCAATCGCTCAAAGACGCCGGCCTCCAGCGCATGACCGTCAGCCTGGATTCGCTGGATGACCGCGTGTTCAAGGCCATGAACGACGTGGACTTTCCGGCAGCGCGCGTGCTGGAATGGATCGAGGCCAGCGCCGCCGCCGGCCTGACTCCGGTCAAGGTCAACATGGTGGTCAAGCGCGGCCTGAACGAAGACAGCATCCTGCCCATGGCGCGCTACTTTCGCCGGCCGGGCTACATCCTGCGGCTGATCGAATACATGGACGTGGGGCAGACCAACGGCTGGCGGCTGGATGACGTGGTCAGCGCGGCCGAGATGCGCCAGATCATCCACGCCGAGTTCCCCATCGAACCCATCCGGCCCAACTACCCGGGCGAGGTGGCCGAGCGCTGGCGCTACGCCGACGGTGGCGGCGAAATCGGCATCATCGCCTCGGTGACGCAGGCCTTCTGCCGCACCTGCACCCGCGCCCGGCTCTCGGCCACCGGCTCGCT
>CAYZNA010000188.1:0-4898 GCA_964478665.1 uncultured Anaerolineales bacterium | reverse complement strand
TGGCGTGCACGGCTTTGACCTGCGCCAACTGTTGCGCGGCGGGGGCAGCGACGCCCGGATCGCGCGCGCGGTGGCGCGGGCCTGGGGCGCGCGCGCCGACCGCTACTCCGAGATGCGCTCCGAGCGCAGCCTCGCGCTGCCCAGAGTGGAAATGTCCTACATCGGCGGGTAGGCGTAATCCCCATGCACAGTCCCAACGGCCTGCGGGCCATCCTGTTCGACCTCGACGGCACGCTGCGTCACAGCCAGCCCTCCGGCGACGACTTCCTGCACCAACTGCTGGCCGAGCTGGATCAGCCGGTGGCAGCCGCGGCCTGGCGGCAAGGCGTGCGCCGCGTCCACGCCTACTGGGCCTCCTCCGGCGAGCTGCTGGTGGACCTGGCCCGCCTGTACCCCACCCCGCAGGCCGACCGGGCCGCGTTTGACACGAACTACCTGCGCAAGCGGCTGCGGTGGGCCGGCCTGCACGGGGAGCTGGATGGCCTGGTGGAGGTGCTGCACCGGCGGATGGAAGCCGAACACCAGCCGGTGGATTACGTCCCGGAGCAGGCGCCGCCCATGCTGGCCGCCTTGCGCCAGGCCGGATACGTGCTCGGGCTGGTCTCCAACCGGCGCGACCCGCTCGGGCCGCTGGCGCAGGCCCTCGGGCTGGGCGAGGCCTTCGATTTCACCCTGGCGGCCGGCGAGATTGGGGTGTACAAGCCCGCGCCGGGCATCTTCCAGCACGCCGCCGCGCTGGCCGGCGCGCCGGTGCATCAAACGGTGTACGTGGGCGACAACTACTACGCCGACATCCTCGGCGCCGCCGCCGCCGGCGTGCCCGCTATCCTCGTGGACCCGCACGGCCTGTTCCCCGAAGCCACCTGTCCCGTTATCCAACACGTCTGGCACCTCCCCGACGCCCTCCCCCAACTGCCCTCCCCTCCGCTCCCCTCCTCCTGATCTCCTTACCTCCCCTCCTCCTTACCTCCTTACCTCCTTACCTCCCTCAGTCTCATCTTTGCCTCCTGGAACTTTCCGGGTGGACCGCGCGTCATTCTCGCGGAAGTCCAATTTTCACACAACTTGAACGGAGAACCAAACCATGAACCGGAAAGTGCAAAGCCGATCCCTGCTCTTACTGGCCGCGCTGGCCCTGGCGCTGGCTGCCGGCTGCGCCCCCGCCGGGGACAGGCCCTTTGACCACACCCTGAACGTGACCGGCGAGGGCAGCGCGCAGGTCCCGCCCGATCTGGCCGTGGCCTCGATTGGGGTGCACGTGCAGAAAGCGGAGGCCGGGGCGGCGGTGGAGGAAAACAACCGGCGCTCGAACGCGGTGGCGGCCGCCATCAAGGGGCTGGGCGTGGCGGATGCAGACCTTCAAACGCTCAACTTCAGCATCTTTGCCCGGGACCAGTACGACCGCGACGGCAGCCCCACCGGCGAGGTGCTGTACGTGACCGACAACACCGTGACCGTGACCGTGCGCGACCTGAGCAAGCTGGGCGCGGTGCTGGATGCCGCGGTGCAGGCCGGGGCCAACAGCATCTTCGGCGTGAGCTATGCCGTGGAGGACCAGTCGGCGGCGGCGGCGCAGGCGCGCGAGAAGGCCCTGGCCGATGCGCGGGCGCGCGCCGAGCAACTTGCAGCCGGCGCCGGGGTGACCCTGGGGCGGGTGCTGAACGCCGGCGAATCGCTGATGGGCGGGCCGGTGTACTCGCCCTTCACTGGCGGCAAGGCAGCCGATTACAGCGGCGTGCCCACCGCAGCCGGCAACCTGAGCGTGCAGGTGCAGGTGTACGTCACATACGAGATCAAATAGGTCCCACTACGGAGCAACGACCATGAACCGCAAACTACGAACAACATCCATGCTGTGCCTGCTGGCGCTGGCGGCTGCCGCGCTCTCGGCCTGCAGCCTGACCGTTTCCACCGGGCCGGAGGGCCAGCCGCAGCGCAGCATCAGCGTGACCGGGGACGGCTACGCCGACGTGCAGCCGGACATCGCCACCGCCCAGATCGGGGTGCAGACCCGCGACAGAGACGCCGGGGCAGCGGTGGAGGCCAACAACGAGCTCGCCGGCGCGGTGATCGCCGCCATCAAGGCCCTCGGCGTGGCGCAGACCGACATCCTGACGGCCAACTTCAGCGTGTACGCCCAGAGCCAGCCCGGACCGGTGCTCAGCCCGGAGCCGGGCGCCGCGGAGCAGGTGACCTACGTGGTGGATAACAGCGTGATCGTCACCCTGCGTGACCTGAGCAGGGTGGGGCCGGTACTGGACGCGGCTATCGGCGCCGGGGCCAACAGCATTCAGGGCGTGACCTTCGGCGTGGAGGACCAGAGCGCCGGGCTGAAAGAGGCCCGTGACAGAGCCATGGCCGACGCCAGGGCGCGCGCCGAGCAGATCGCAAAAGCCACCGGGGTAAAGCTGGGCAAGGTGACCGCATTGAACGAATCCCGGTTCGGCGGGCCGGCGCCGCAGGTCATGGCCTTGCGCGAGGGGGTCGGCGGCGGCGCCGTCCAGTCCGCGCCGGCGCCGGTCTCGCCGGGGGCCTTCCGGGTGCAGTTGCAGGTGAACGTGACGTACGAGATTGGCGACTAGCGGCTGGCGGCCAGTGGCGGGTGGCCGGTTCTGTTTGCGTTCGTCTTATGTTCGTGGGGTATAAAGCAGACTGCTATAATCAGGGCGCGTGCCGCGCTTTCAACAACCCCATCACGGAGGGCTATATGACTGATTCCGCAACCGCCGGCCAACCGATCGCCTTTCGGGCCGAGATCCGCCAATTGCTGGATATCCTGGTCCACTCGCTGTATACCGAGCGCGAGATCTTTCTGCGCGAGCTAATCTCCAACGCTTCGGACGCGCTCAACCGGCTGCAGTTCGAGATGCTTACCAACCGCGAGGTGCTCGACCCGCAGGCCGAGTTGGGCGTCTGGATCACCGGCGACCCGGAGGCCCGCACCCTGACCATCCGCGACAACGGCATCGGCATGACCGGCGAGGAACTGGTCGAGAATCTGGGCACCATCGCCCACTCCGGGGCAAAGGCCTTTCTGGAGGCGGCCCGCCAGCAGCGGGCCGCGGTCGGGGCCGGGGAAACGCCGGGGGGCGGGCAAACGGTGGGGGACATGATCGGCCAGTTCGGGGTGGGGTTCTATTCCGTGTTCATGGTCGCCGAGCAGGTCCGGGTGACCTCCCGCTCGTACCGGCCGGAGGCGCAGGCTGCCACGTGGGTCGCTACCGGCGGGGATTCGTACACCCTGCAGGCGGCCGAGAAGGCCGATCGGGGCACCGTGATCGAGATCAAGTTAAAGGAAGACGCGCAGGAGTTCAGCGAGACCTACCGGCTGAACGGGATCGTCAAGCGGCACTCCGACTTTATTGCCTATCCCATTTTCGTGGGCAAGGCCGGCGCGCCCGCCGGGGAGGCCAGCCAGGCCAACCAGCAAACCGCGGTCTGGCGGCAGTCGCCGCGCGAGGTGGAGGCCGAGAAGTACGCCGACTTTTACAAGCAACTGACGCTGGATTTCGAGGCCCCGCTGCGCCACATCCACTACGTGGCCGACGCGCCGGTGCAGATTTACGCGCTGCTGTTCGTCCCGGCAAAGGGCGAACGCGGCTTCCTGAGTTTGCGCAAGGAAGACGGGCTGAAGCTGTACTCGCACAAGGTGCTGATCCGCGAGTATTTCAAGGATTTGCTGCCGCAGCACTTGCGCTTTGTGGAAGGGGTGGTGGATTCGGATGACATTCCGCTCAACCTCTCGCGCGAGTCGGCCCGCAGGGAGGCCAACCCGGTGATGGCGCGCATCAAGCGGGCGCTGACCAAAAAGGTGATTGACGAGCTTAAGGCGCTGGCCGGGGAGGACGCGGAGAAATACGGCCAGTTCTGGAGCCAGTTCGGGCGCCATATCAAAGAGGGGGTGGCCACCGATACGGAAGGCCGCGCCGATCTGTACCCGCTGCTGCGCTTCCACACCAGCACCCACCCGGACGAGCTGGTCTCGCTGGCCGACTACACCGGCCGGATGAAGGACGGGCAGGACCAGATTTACTACATCCTGGGCGACGATCCGCGCTCGGTGAAGCACAGCCCGCACCTCGACTTCTTCCGGCGCAACGGCTACGAGGTGCTCACCCTGACCGATACCATTGACAGCTTTATGATCATCGGACTGCGCGAGGCATACCCGGA
The DNA here is from genome assembly GCA_964478665.1 of uncultured Anaerolineales bacterium. Lineage (GTDB taxonomy): Bacteria > Chloroflexota > Anaerolineae > Anaerolineales > CAYZNA01 > CAYZNA01. The sequence goes on along the minus strand of CAYZNA010000188.1, from coordinate 725 downwards.
GGGCAGGCCGCTGCAGAACGTGGCTGCCGCTGACCTGCAATTGCCGCAGGCCGGCGAGGGGGCCACGCAAGAGGCCAGGCCGGAGGCCATCGCCGGGGAGCGGCTGGGGCGGCTGATCGTCCGGTTCAAGAACCTGCTCGGAGAGCGGGTGACGGACGTGCGCACCACCGACCGGCTGGTGGACTCCCCGGCGAGGCTGGTGGACCCGGGCGGTGCCCTGAACCAGGAAATGCAGCGGGTGTACAAGCTGCTGGATCGGGAGTTCAGCGTGCCGAAGAAGATTCTGGAACTCAACCCGCGCCACGATCTGCTGCGCGCGCTGTCCGAGTTGCCCGAACCGGACCCGGTGCTGGAGGCCTGCGTGGAGCAGGTGTACGAGGATGCGCTGCTGATCGAGGGCATCCACCCCAACCCGGCGGACATGATCCCGCGCATCCAGCGGTTGATGCAGGCCGCCGCCCGCCCGAGCATTTGACCGCAGTGGCGCAAAACTCACTTTTCCCGACCGCCGGAGTCAAGGCTTCAGCCGGGGGGCGCGGCCAATCACCGGCTGAAGCCTCGACTCCCTGCCGACTCCCTGCCGACCAAAAGCGACTTTGGCAGTACTGCATTTGACCGGGCCGCCGATGGCGCCTATACTTCCGGCAACGGGCCGGGTTTTCAGGCCCCGAGAGGTGGTTGCTCTTCGCGCTCCTCCGAACCTGGGGCTGAAACCAGCCGAACCG
>CAYZNA010000187.1:4150-7312 GCA_964478665.1 uncultured Anaerolineales bacterium | reverse complement strand
TGTTCTGGGGCACACCGCTGTTGCAGTTCTACCCGTGGCGGGCGTTCGCGCTGGAGACGCTGCGCGCCGGCCACCTGCCGCTGTGGAACCCGGCGCTGGGCATGGGCGCGCCGCTGATTGCCAACTACCAGTCGGCCCTGTTCTATCCGCCCAACTGGCTGCTGCTGGCCCTGCCGCTCGATCTCGGTCAGGGCTGGCTGGCGGCAGCGCACGTGCTGTTCGCCGGGTGGGGGATGATCGCTCTCGCCCGCCGGCTGGGCCTCGACGAGTTGGGGCAGGCCGTCGCTGCCCTGGCCTTTGCCCTCTCCGGCGCCGTGGTGGCGCGCATGAGCTTCCTCACCATCAACAACACCCTGGCCTGGCTGCCGTGGCTGATCTGGGCCGGCGAGGGCCTGCTGCGCCGCCGCCGCGTGCGGGAGGCGCTCTTGCTCGGCCTGCTGCTGGGGCTACAACTGCTGGCGGGCCACGCCCAGATTGCGTGGTACTCAGCCCTGATCCTCGCCGGCTGGCTGCTGTGGCGCGCAGCGCCGCGCGCCCTGCGCCACCTGCGGCGCGCGCGCCGCCTCCCGCGCACCGCGTACCGCACCGGCGCACTGCTGGCGTTGGCGATCTCGCTGGCCGGCGCCCTGGCCGCAGTGCAACTGCTGCCCACCGCCGAACTGCTGCGCCACAGTCAGCGCGCGGGCGGGGCCGACTACAGCTTCGTGACCACCTACTCTTACTGGCCGTGGCGACTGATCACGCTGGTCGCGCCAGACTTCTTCGGCTCCCCGGCCAGCGGCGATTACCGCGCCTACGGGGCCTACTGGGAGGACGCTGCCTACGTGGGGCTGCTGCCGCTGCTGCTGGCCCTCGGCGCCCTGACGAAGGCCGTCCGCCGGGCCGTAGGGCAGGTTGGCAACCTGCCCGGCTCCCCCTCACCCGGCGCGGGTCAAGGGCAGATTGAGAACCTGCCCGGCTCCCCCTCACCCGGCGCGGGTCAAGGGCAGATTGAGAACCTGCCCGGTTCCCCCTCACCCGGCGCGGGTCAAGGGCAAGTTACAAACTTGCCCTACGCCCTCCCTCTCGGCTACCTCTCCTTCCTCCTTCCTGCTTCCTTCCTCCTCGCCCTGGGCTACAACACGCCGGTCTTCCCCTTCCTTTTCCGCCACGCCCCCACCTTCGACGCCTTCCAGTCCCCGGCGCGCTGGCTGATCGGGGCAGTGTTTGCCCTGGCGCTGCTGGCCGGCCGGGGCGCGCAGACGTGGCGCAAGCCGGCCGACCGCCGCCTGTACTGGACCCGGCTGGGGACCGCCGGCGCGCTGGGAGCGGCCGGCATCGCCCTGCTGCTGGGCCGGCTGCTGCCCGTGCGGGCCTCTTTCGCGAACGCCACCGCCCTGGCCGGGATGTGGGCTGCCGCGGCCGGCGGGCTGGCGCTGCTCAAGCCGCAGGGCGCCAGCCGGCGCTGGTCACTGCTGGTCGCCGGGGTGGTCGCGCTGGACCTCGTGGCGGCCGGATGGGGCCTCAACCCGGTCGCGCCGGCCTCGCTTTACCGCCAGGGGACCGAGAGCGGCGCGGCGCTGCGGGGCGTGCTCGACGGCCACCGCGCCTTCATCTTCCCGGCCGACGAGTCCGCGCTGAAATTCGAGCGGCTGCTGGTCTTCGATGACTTCCACCATCTGGACGACCTGCGCGTGCTGCGCGAATCGCAGTTGCCCAACCTGAACCTGCTGGAGGGCTACCCCTCGGCGAACAACTTCGATCCGCTGCTGCCCGGCCGCTACGCCCGGCTGCTGGATGAATTGCCGCGCCTGCCCCCGGAGACCGCCGCTCGCTGGCTGGCACTCATGGACGTGGGCGCTGCGCTGCGCGTGCGCCCGGCCGGGGCCGCCTCCGGGGAGGCCGCCCTGGCCGGGGGGCAGATTGCCCTCCAGCCCCGACCGGCCGGAGGGGCCGCCCGCGTCCGCCTGCTGGCCCGGCCGCTCTTCCTGCCCGACGGGGCGGCCGCACTGGCAACCATGCGGTCCCCGGACTTCGATCCGGCGCAGGCCGTACTGCTGGAGGCCGGCGACCCGGCCTTCCGCCCGGGGGCGCTGGCTGCCGCGCTCTGCCGGCTGGTGCGCGGGCTGCGCGCGCAACACGCGCTCACCTGCAACCCGGACGCGGCGCTGACCGCCGGCCAGTTGCAGGAGATCCGGGAAAGCGATCCGGGGCGCCGGAATGCGCGCCCCTCGCCCGGCCACGCGCGCATGCTCCCCGGGCCGGACCCCAACCGGGTGGCGGTTCACGTCGAGGCCGACGCGCCGGCCTTCCTGCTGCTGGCAGACGTGTACTACCCCGGCTGGACGGCGACGGTGGACGGGCGCCCCGCTCCCATCCTGCGCGCGGACTACGCCTTCCGCGCGGTGGAAGTGGCGCCCGGCCTGCACGAGGTGCTGTTTGAGTATCGCCCGCTCTCGTTTGCCCTGGGGGCCGGGATCAGCCTGCTGGCGTGGGCCGGGCTGGCGGCCTGGGCGGTGGTACAATGGCGCCGCTAAACGGCGGTCGGGGCGAGGAAATGCCCCCCACGCGGGAGGCCGGTTGGGGGAGGCGAGCGTGGCCGGCGCTGGTCACGCTGGGGGTGCACCTGTCCATCCTGGCCGTCGTGCTGGCATCCCACGGTTGGGACCCGCTGGAACTGGTCCGGGTGGGGACCCGTTTCAGTCAGGGAGATCCGCGGGGCAGCGAGGGCTACGACGGCCAGTTTGCCTATTTCATTGCCCTCGACCCGTCGCCGGCGGCGGTCGCGCCGCACCTCGACGTGCCGGCCTATCGCTACCAGCGCATCCTGTACCCGCTGCTGGCCCGGCTGCTGGCTGGCGGGCGCGCAACTGCCATCCCGTGGACCCTGCCGCTAGTAAACCTCGTCGCCCAGTTTGCCGGGACGTGGCTGCTGGCGGAGTTGCTGGCGGCGCGCGGCGCCAGCCGCGGATATGCGCTGGCCTACGGGCTGTGGGTGGGATTTGCCTACGCCGTGCGGCTGGACCTGAACGAGCCGCTGGCCTATGCCCTGGTGGCCGGCGCGTGGTGGGCGGGGGAGGCAGGGCAGGTCGTAGGGGCGACCGTCTCTGGTCGCCCGCCTGGTCGCCCGCCGGGGCAGGTTGTAGGGGCGACCGTCTCTGGTCGCCCGCCTGGTCGCCCGCC
>CAYZNA010000187.1:0-4050 GCA_964478665.1 uncultured Anaerolineales bacterium | reverse complement strand
CGCCTGGTCGCCCGCCGGGGCAGGTTGTAGGGGCGACCGTCTCTGGTCGCCCGCCGGGGCAGGTTGTAGGGGCGACCGTCTCTGGTCGCCCGCCGGGGCAGGCAGGGACGCCTGCCCCTACGTCGCCCCGAACGTTCGCGCCCGTGCTGTTCGGGCTGGCGCTGTTTGCGAAGGAAACGACCCTCCTGTTCGCGGTCTCGCAGTGTGCCAGCCTGCTGCTGAGGAAGCGCCCTCGGGAACTGCTGGCGCTGGTGGTCATCGGGCTGGTCCCGTTTGCGGTCTTTCAGTTCTGGCTGCGCGCGCAGTTCGGGACGTGGGGCCTGACCTCCGGCGGGGCGCTGGCCACGCCCTTCGAGTGGGTTCCGTTCCGCGGCTGCTGGCAGATCGCCCTGCTGCGCCCGGCGGTCTTCGCCCTGCTGGCGACGCTGTTCGGCCCGACGGTGATCCTGCCCTCGCTGTGGGGGCTGTGGGTTGCTGCCCGGCGCCTGCTGGCCGGTGACTTTCAGCCGGAGGTGCTGGCGCTGGCGGCCGCGGCCGGCGTGATGCCGTTCCTGCCGCTTTCCACTTACCGCGAACCGGTGGCGCTGGCGCGCTTTGCCTGCGGCCTGGCGCTGCCGCTGCTGCTGTTCGCAGCGCGCTTCCGGGTGCGGCGGGTGCTGAACTATGCGCTGTTCTCGGTGGTCATGTTGTTGATGCTGGTCAAAGGGTAGCTCTGGCTGGTGAACCATTCCCCCGCGCCGGAAGTAAAACCTGAGATTGCCACTCCGGTGGCCGATGCCTACGTCGTCGTCCCGACCTTCAACGAAGCGGACAACCTGCCGGAGCTGGTGGCGCAGATCATGGCCCTGCCCGTCCCCATCAGCATGATCGTGGTGGACGACAACTCGCCGGACGGGACCGGCCGGCTGGCGGACGGGTACGCGGAACAGCTTCCGGGGCGGGTGTACGCCCTCCACCGTCCCGGAAAGTTGGGGCTGGGCACGGCCTACATTGCCGGCTTCCGGCGCGCGTTCGAGTTGGGGGCCAGGCGGGTGATGACCATGGACGCGGACTTCTCGCACCATCCGCGCTACATTCCGGCCATGATCGCCCTCAGCCGCGAGAAGGACGTGGTGATCGGCTCGCGCTACGTCCCCGGCGGGGGGACGCTGCACTGCACCCTGAAGCGCCGGCTGCTGAGCTGGAGCGCCAATTTCGTCACGCGCGCGGCGCTCGGCCTGCACGCCCGCGACACCACTGCCGGCTTCCGGCTGTACCGGCGTGAGGTGCTGGACTCGATTGCGCTGGACAGGATCTTCTCCTCCGGCTACTCGTTTCTGGTGGAGATGCTGTTTCTGGTGCAGCGGGCTGGCTGGCAGATTGGGGAAGTGCCCATCGTGTTCGAGGACCGGCGGGCGGGGACCTCCAAAATATCCCGCAAAGAGGTCTACCGCGCCAGCTATACCGTGGCCCGGTTGTTCTATCGCCGGCTGCGCTCGCTGGTGTGGAAGATAACAGGGAACGTTCAACGTGAAACGCAACAGAGGAGCAACGTATGACAGCGGTCAAACCGGTCGTAGAGCAATTGGTGTCCAACGTTGAGAAGGTGATCGTGGGCAAGACGCGCGAGGTGCAATTGGCGGTGATCGGGCTGATGTGTCAGGGCCATCTGCTGATCGAGGACGTGCCCGGCGTGGGCAAGACCATGCTGGCCCACAGCCTGGCAAAATCCATTGGCTGCACCTTCAGCCGCATCCAGTTTACCCCGGACATGCTGCCCAGCGACGTGACCGGGGTGTCCATCTTCAACCAGCAATCGCGCGAGTTCGAGTTCCGCCCCGGCCCGATCATGGCCCAGATTGTGCTGGCTGACGAGATCAACCGCGCCACGCCCAAGACTCAGGCCGCGCTGCTGGAGGCGATGGAGGAGGCCCAGATCACGGTGGACGGCGTCACCCACAAGCTGGAGCCGCCCTTCATGGTACTGGCAACCCAGAACCCCATCGAATACGAAGGCACCTTCCCCCTGCCGGAGGCCCAGCTCGACCGCTTTCTGCTGCGCGTGCACCTCGGCTACCCGTCCACCGCCGACGAGATTCGCGTGCTCGATTTGCAGCAATACGAGCACCCCATCCGTCAACTGGGCCAGGTGCTGGCGGTGGAGGCCTTGCTGGCCGCGCAGAAAGCCGCGCGGGAGGTATTCATTGATCCCAAATTGAAGAGCTACATTGTGGAGATCGTCACCCGCACGCGCACGCACCCGGAGGTGTATCTGGGCGCCAGCCCGCGCGGCAGCCTGGCCCTGTATCGCACTGCCCAGGCCCGCGCAGCCCTGCACGGCCGCGATTACGCCCTCCCCGACGATGTGAAGGCCCTGGCCGAGTCGGCGCTGGCCCACCGGATGATCGTCGGCCCGGCAGCGCGCATGAAGGACGTCTCCTCGCGCGAGATCGTGCGCGACATTCTGGATTCTGTTCCGGTTCCCGGCGGCGACGTTTCCGGCCGGTAGGCAGGTGGAGATGGAATCTCGGCGTCGCGTGGTGCTGTTGCTGTTGCTCGCCAGCCTGACCGGCGGCTTCGTCACCGGGCGCGACCTGTTTTTCAGCCTGGCCTATCTGTGGGCCGGGCTGCTGATAGTGGGCCTGGCGTGGACGTGGACCTCGGTGCGCGGGCTTCGACTGAGCCGGCAGACGCGCGCCCGCCGCGCGCAGGTGGGCCGCCTGCTGGACGAACGGCTGGCTATCCACAACACCTCGCGCCTGCCCAAACTGTGGGTGGAGGTGCGCGACGACTCAACGCTGCCAGAGCATCGCGCCAGCCGGGTGGTGGATAGCCTGGGCGCCCACTCCGAGCGGGCGTGGAACGTGCGCACCACCTGCCTGGAACGCGGTCGCTTTCGGCTGGGGCCGCTCACCGTGGCCGCCGGCGACCCGTTCGGCCTGTTCCAGACCACCCGCCGCCTGCCCCAGACCACCAGCGTGGTGATCTACCCGCACACCGTTGACCTGCCCGACTTTGAACTGCCCCTCGGCCTGTTGCCCGGCGGGGACGCCCTGCGCCGCCGCACGCACTACGTGACCCCCAATGCCGCCGGCGTGCGCGACTACGCCCCCGGCGATTCTCTCAACCGCATCCACTGGCCCTCCACCGCCCGGCGCAACCGGCTGATCGTCAAAGAGTTCGAGCTGGACCCGCAGTCCGACGTGTGGCTGTTCCTCGATCTGTACCGGGAGGTCCACCGCGCCCGCCGCCCGCAAGCGACCGCGCCGGGCGACGCTTTCCAGGACCTGTGGCGCCGCTCGCCAGAGTTCAAGTTGCCCGACTCCAGCGAGGAATACGCGGTCTCGGCCGCCGCCAGCGTGGCGCAGTATTTCATCCGCCGCGACCGGGCGGTGGGCCTGGCCTTCTACGGCCAGACCCGCGAGGCCTTGCAGGCCGACCGGGGCGAGCGCCAGTTGACGCGCATTCTGGAGACCCTGGCGGTGGCCCGCGCCCTGGGGCAGATCACGCTGGAGGAGATGCTGGCCATCGAGGCCGACCAACTGGCGCGCGGCACCACGGCCATTCTGGTCACGCCGGACGCCGGCCGGACTACCGTGATCGCCGCCCAGACCCTGCAGCGGCGCGGCCTGCGGGTGGTGGCGGTGTTGGTAGACGCCCCCGGTTTCAGCGGCACGCTCGCCGGCCTGCCCCCCGCCGCTGCCGTCGCCCCGCTGCTGGAGGCCTCGCACATCCCGACCCGCATCCTCCGCTGCGGCGACGATCTGGCCGCAGCCCTGGCCGGCCGCAGTCGCGGCGCGGCGAAGTACCGCTGAGGGAGAGCGCCGGCCCCAGGCTCACCGCCCCCCGCTCCACGCCCCCCGCTCGCCTGCCGCAGTCGAGCCCCTGTAGACTATTGCAGTGATTTGCCGTTTATCCTGTTTTCCGCACCTTACCAGGAGCAATTTGAACGCAGTCCATACGGCATAGCGGCCATCGACCCAATTCGCTGTACAATCGGGGTACAACGAACCCGGCCAGCGAAGAGGAGATGACCGCCATGCTTGATTTCAGCCTACCACTGCTTGCGCT
>CAYZNA010000186.1:4175-7325 GCA_964478665.1 uncultured Anaerolineales bacterium | reverse complement strand
GACAGCGCCGATGGTACTTGGCGGGAGACCGCCCGGGAGAGTAGGTCATTGCCAGGGGGCTTTCTTGAACTGCCCTGTGCAGTTCCAAAGCATGCGCCTCGTAGAGATACGGGGCGCTGCTGTTTAACCCGCCTGTCCCTTTTTGCATTCCCGCCATCCTGGGGTATCATAGGCCCCCGTGGATGAAACTGCCCTTATCGCCGCTGCCCGCCGCGGCGATCTCGCCCCTTTTAACCGGTTGGTGCTGGCCCATCAGAGCATGGTCTACAACCTTGCCTATCGCATCATGGGCGAGGCGGATGCGGCCTCCGATGCTACCCAGGAGGCCTTCATCTCCGCGTGGCGGCACCTCGGTTCATATCGCGGCGGCTCGTTCAAATCCTGGTTGCTGCGCATTGTCACCAACGCCTGTTACGACGAGTTGCGCCGCCGCAAACGCCGCCCGGCCACCTCGCTGGAAGCCTTAACCGTCGAGCCAACCGGCCCGCAGGCTGAGGCCGACGCCGACCTGCGCAATACCGCCGAAGGCCCGGAGGCCTACGCCCTGCGCCGCGAATTGGCCGCAGCCCTGCAGAACTGCCTCGATCATCTGCCCGCCGATATGCGCGTGACGGCAGTCATGTCGGATGTGCACGGATACGATTACGCCGAGATCGCCCGCGCCACCGGCGTAGCACTGGGAACCGTAAAGAGCCGTCTCTCCCGCGCCCGCGCCCGCATGCGAGACTGCCTGCAGGGCTACCGGGAACTGTTGCCCGCCGCGCTTCGTCTAGAGGGGGAGGCGGCCCTATGAAGCGCACACTTTCCCCGCACGAACTGGAACAACTCTCGGCCTATCTGGACAACCAACTCCCCCCGGCCGAACAGGCCCGGCTGGCGGCCCGGCTGGCGGACGAGCCGGCCCTGCGCGCCGAACTGGCCGAACTACGGGCGACCGTGGCTGTGCTGCGCGCGCTGCCTCGCCTCAAAGTTCCGCGCAACTTCACCCTCACTCCGGCCCAGGTGCGTACCTCGCGCCGCTGGTCCTTGCCTTCCTTTGGGCTACCGGCCCTGCGGCTGGCCACTGCGCTGGCGGCTGTGGCCTTTGTTCTTGTCTTCGCGCTGGACCTTACCGCCGGCCGGCAGCCGGCAGCCCTGGCGCCGTTGGCGCAGAGAGCGCTGACCGCTGAGACGCCACTCCCCGCTCCGGCAGCCGCCCTGCCCGGGACGCGCGTGCCCGGCGAGCAGCCGGTGGAAACCGCGGCGCCCCGGAAGGACGTGCCGCCCTCGTTTAGCCCGGAGGCTGGCGGCGGACAGCAAGCCGGGACCGGCGGAGGCGGCGCGGAGTCCGGCCAGGCCGGCGGAGTCGGCGGCGGGCCGGCAGCCTCTCCCACCCAGGAATCGCCCCCTCCTATGCAACTTCAGGCCGGGGAGGCCATCACCGAAAGCGTCGCCCCGGCGGAGGATCAGACCGAGGCGCCGACGCCTACGGAGGTGGCTGCCCTCCCGCAAGACACCGCGGTCCCCGCGCCGGAGAGCATGCCGCGGCAGGGCGGGGCGCTTCCGCCAGTGGATCGATCCAATCCCTACCGCCCGGCAACCGTGGGGCTGGCGCTGCTCACCGGCCTGCTGGCGATGACCACCCTGCTGCTGCGCCGCAATCGTTGATGGCGGCCTTCGATCAAATCAAGTTTTGTCAGCGCTGCGGGGGCGCTTTGCAGCGCCGCGAGGCGTTTGGCGCCCTGCGCCCGGTCTGTCCGGCCTGCGGGCGGGTGCACTTTGTGGACCCCAAAGTGGCCGCTGCCCTGTTGCTGGAATGGGATGGCCGGGTGCTGCTGGTGCGGCGGGTCAACACCCCGGAGCAGGGCAAGTGGACGCTGCCGGCCGGGTTTGTTGATGGGCCGGAGCACCCGGAGGCGGCCGCGCTGCGCGAGACGCTGGAGGAGACCGGCCTGACTGCGCGCATCCTCGCCGTGGAGGATGTCATCGGCGGGCAGGAGCATCCCCATGGCGCCAGTATTGTCATCGTGTATCGCGGTGAGATTGTGGCCGGGACGCCCGTTGCGCGCGACGATGCCGATGCCGTTGGCTTCTTTGGGCCGGACGAGCTGCCTGAGCTGGCCTTCGATGCCACGCGCCTTGTGCTGACGCGCTGGAGCACGGCGAAGGTGCACGCCGGCCGCACCGGCTGACCTCCGTACCTTGCGGTCGCGTTTGTTTCCTTTTTCGCAAAGCAGTATAATCCGGGGGGTGCTGTATCGCCCGGCGACCTTGCCCCGGGGCAACAACCCGGCCGCGGGAGGAACCTGTGGCTGCCCTGGCCTCGCCCCGAGCAACTGTTGCCCGGATTGCTCTTGCGCCTGGCCGGCGTGGAGTGCGAGCTGAGATGACGCAGGAAGAACTCAAGAAGCTGGTGGCCGACGGAATCTCGGCCGTTAAGCGCGGCGACTACGAACTTGGCCGGAGTTTGCTGCTGCGGGCGGTGGAAACTGATGCGCGCATCGAAGAGGCGTGGATGTGGCTGTCGGTGGCTGTGCACTCCCCGGAAGACAAACTGACTGCGCTAGAGAACGTGCTCACCCTCAACCCTGGCAACCCCGTGGCGCAGGCCAATGCGCGCTGGTGGCGGCAGAAAGTGGCGGCCGAGAACCGTGAACCCCGCGCCGCGATAGCCCCCGCCCCGGATGCCGAGCCGGACGAGCAGCCTCTGGCCTTCGGGCCAGCAGCCGCTCCCCCACCGGCCGCTCTTCCGAAGCCAGCAGCCGGGCCGGTTGGGCCGGCCGCGGCTCCGCCGCTTTCCCCGCCCGCCCGCGCCCCGGCGCTGCCGCAGGCGCCCGCGCGCCCCATCCCGGATGCAACGCTGGGTCTTGATGATGGCCTGGACGATCCCTGTTGCTGTGTGTATTGCGGAGCGGCCACGTCTGAAGCGGACAGACGTTGCCGCACCTGTGGCCGCAGCCTGGTGGTACGCCTGGAAATGCCGGTTTACAGCAGTCCGGCGCGGGTGCGGCTGGCGGCCTTCCTGCTTGAGGGGAATGCGCTGCTCGGCGCCGTATGGGCGATCGGGCCGGGGTTTATGGTAGCAGTGGCAGCCGGCTACGATCCAACGGCAGCGCATACGCTGGGCAAGCTGGCCTTCGTTCAGGCCGTCTTCGGCCCCTATTTGCGGTT
>CAYZNA010000186.1:1626-4165 GCA_964478665.1 uncultured Anaerolineales bacterium | reverse complement strand
TCGTGCTGCTGGCCCGGTCTGGCGTGCTTCTGCTGTTAGCCCTGGCGCTGAGAACCCGCCGGTCGGCAGTCTATTTCACTGCGGTGGCGCTGTTAGTGCTTGATCTGTCAGGGACGGCCTACCGCTATGCTGCCGACCTGAGCGGCGTAGTGGCGGCGGTGCTGGACAGCGTGCTGGCGCTGGCGGCGCTGCTGGCCCTGTTCTCCGCTTTCCGCGACTTCGGAAGGGTCAGCCGGCGCCTGTTGACCGAGTTAGACCGCGACCTGCGTGGCGGCGAGGATTACCACCGGCACGGCGTAGCCTACCGCCGCGAGGGAAAATGGGCATTGGCTGTGCTACACTGGCGTCAGGCCGCCGCCCTGCTGCCCGCCGAGCCGCAAGTACATAAGGACCTTGCCATCGCGTATTCGCAACTTGGACGTTTCGATCGGGCTGTGGCGGCCCTGACGCGCGCCGAACAACTGCTGCCCGACGACCTCGAGATCGAGGAGATGCTTACCCTGGTCCGGGCCAGGCGGGCTATTATGGATGGGGCACCCGGCCGGGACCATCGGCGGGAATGATACCATGATGCAATTGCTGGCAGATCCCAATGTAGCCTATCTGATCCTTGTTGGCGGGCTGTGGGCCACCGCGCTGGCAGTCGTGGCCCCCGGCACCGGTCTGTTGGAACTGGTGGCCGTGGCCTGCCTGGTGCTCTCTGGCCTGGCGCTCGTCGTGCTGCCGGTCAACCTGTGGGGGGTGGCGCTGGTCCTGCTGGGTGTGATCCCCTTTGGGCTGGCGTTCCTCTGGCCGGCGGCGCTGCTGCGAACGGCGCTGCTGCTGTCCCTCTCCGCCGTGTTGCTCTCGACCGGCTCGGCCTTTCTCTTTCGCCCGGTGGGGACTCTGTCTGAGGGAGTGTCGCCGTGGCTGGCCGTGGGCGTCTCACTGATCACCATTGCCTATTTCTGGATTGCCATTGGCAAGGTGATCGCTGCCCGCCGCGCCCCGGCGCTGCAGGACCCGGCCGCCCTGGTGGGTAAGATCGGGGAGGCGCGCACCGACCTTGACCCGCAGGGGACCGTGTACCTGGCCGGGGAGCTGTGGACTGCCCGCGCCGACCAGCCTCTCCCGGCTGGCACGCGCGTGCGTGTGGTCGCAGAGCAGGGCCTGCTTCTCAAAGTCACTCGCGCCGGCTGACGCGCGGTTTCGTTCCGTTCTCTCTTCCACTTCAGGAGGCCTCCCATGTTACTATCCCTTCTCACCTCTCCGCAGTTCCAATCCAGCAGTAGCCTGGCCGTGCTCGGCACCTGCTTGTTGCTGGCGCTGGTCGTGCTGGGATTGGTCGTAATTACCAGTTCGGTGCGCATCGTCAACGAGTATGACCGGCTGGTGGTCTTCCGGTTGGGACGCGTGGGCGGGCAGCGCGGACCGGGCATTGTGTTGCTGGTGCCGTTCGTGGACCGGGCGGTACGGGTGGACTTGCGCGAACAGGTGCGCGAGGTGCCGCATCAGACATCCATCACCGCCGACAACGCGCCCATTTCGATTGATTTTCTGTGGTATTACCGGGTGCAGAGCGCGGTGGATAGCGTGGTGAAGGTCAGCAGCTTTGAGCAGGCTGCCGGCGGCATTGCCACCACGACCCTGCGCTCGGTGATCGGTTCGATTCAATTGGATAACGTGCTCTCCGAGCGCGAGCACATTAACCAGGTCTTGCGCACCAAGCTGGACGAGACCACCGAAAGCTGGGGGGTCAAAGTCACCCGCGTGGAAATCAAAGACATCACCCCGCCGCGCGACGTGCAAGATGCTATGAACCGCCAGCTTTCCGCCGAGCGCACCCGTCGCGCGCTGGTCACCGAATCGCAGGGCGACCGCGACGCGGCCATCAACCGCGCCGAGGGCAAGAAACAGGCCGCCGTTCTGGAGGCCGACGGCGCCAGGCAGGCCGCCATTCTGGCAGCCGAAGGCGCCCGCGAATCGCAGCTCCTGCGCGCGCAGGGCTTCGCCGACGCGCTGGAGAAGATCAACGTGGTTGCAGCAACCGCCGATCAACGCACCATGGCCTTGCAGTATCTGGAAACGCTCAAGACGCTGGGCGAAAGCCCGTCCAGCAAGTTTATCTTCCCCATGGAGTTCACCGAACTGGCCGCCAACGTGCTGGGCGTGCGGGAGCGGTAACAGGCCCGGTCGTTCAGTGCGCGGAAAAGAAGGGAATGCCCCGCGCACTCGCAGGCCGCGGCCAGGAGAGAGGGGCGGCGTGGAGAAAACCCTGCCTCTGCGCTCTGGCGCGGTCACCGCGCCCCGGGCCGCGCCGGTTGTCGTGCTCCCCGCCGGCTGGCGCGACTTCTGGGCGGTGCGCCAACTGGAAAAGGTGTGCTTTGGCCAGGATGCGTGGCCGCTGCCCGACGTGCTGGCCACGCTGCTCTGGCCGGACGTCGTGCGGTTGAAGGCGGTCGTCGCCGGGGCTGCCGGACCGGGAGGGCAGGCCGTGGTGGCTTTCGTCGCCGCCGACCCGCGCGCCCGGCGCGGGTCGGCATGGATCACAACGATTGGC
>CAYZNA010000186.1:0-1616 GCA_964478665.1 uncultured Anaerolineales bacterium | reverse complement strand
GCAAGGCCTGCGCGAGGCGTTGGTGCGGGCGTGCGAGGTCCTGCTGGACGTGCCCCGGGTGCGCCTTAGCGTGCGCGCCGGCAACGCCCCGGCCATCCGCCTGTATGAAAGACTGGGCTACCGCCAAGTTCAGATCTGGCCACGTTATTATGCCGGCGGCGAGGACGGGCTGGTGATGGAAAAAGAGAGGAGTTGATCGCCTCGTGGATCCGCTGACGGAATACCGGGTGAAGTTGCTCTCCCGCGCCGAGAGTCTGGTGCCCGACTTTGCCGAGGCAGTGGCCGCCATTCCCGCCTTGCGCTGGCAACGACCACTGCGCGCCGGAGCGCTCTCTCCGCATCAACTTATGGCGCACGTGCGAGAGCTGGAGAGCCGGGCCTACGGCACGCGCTTGAAGCGCATTCTGGAGGAGGATTGCCCACTGCTGCAACCTTTTATTCTGGCCGACTGGCGCGCCGATGAATACCGCGCCAGCGAACCGCTGGAAGACATCCTGCGTGACTTTGCCCGCCGGCGCGAGAGCCTGCTCAGTCGCCTGCGGGCGCTTTCGCCGGAGCAATGGTCGCAAGTGGGCCGCCACCCTGCCTATGGAGTCCGTACCGTGCAGTGGTGGAGTGAGCGGTTGGTGTCCCACAACGAGGCGCACCTGGCCGAACTGCGTGCCGGAGCGCGCCGCCGGACCTGAACCGGCATACCCACATCTGCCCTGGAGACTCTCCCAATGACTTACCAGTTCATTGTCGCCACAACGCACGAGCGGGTTGGCCTTGTGCGGTTGAACCGCCCCAGGCAACTCAACGCCCTCAACAGCGCCGTGATGGAGGAGCTGGCGACTGCGCTGGAGGCCTTTGACCGGGGCCCGACGCCGGGCGCCATTGTGATCACCGGCGACGAGCGCGCCTTTGCCGCCGGCGCCGACATTGCGGAAATGGCCGGCGCCAGTGCAGTCGAGATGCTGCTGGCCGATAACATCAGCCGTTGGGACCGGCTGCGCAAAATCAGAAAGCCGGTCATTGCTGCCGTCTCCGGCTGGTGTCTGGGCGGCGGCCACGAGCTGGCCATGGCCTGTGATATGATTGTGGCCTCTGAAACCGCCCGCTTCGGGCAGCCAGAGATCAACATCGGCGTCATCCCCGGCGCGGGCGGCACGCAGCGACTGGCCCGCACTGTGGGCAAAGCCCTGGCCATGGAAATGGTGCTCAACGCCCGCTTCCTCTCCGCCGAAGAGGCCCTGCGCTTCGGGCTGGTGAACCGGGTCGTGCCAGTGGAGACCTATCTGGAGGAAGCGCTTAAGCTGGCCAGCGAGATCGCCGCCCGCGCGCCGCTGGCCGTGCGGCTGGGCAAGGAGGCCGTCAACCAGGCCTATGAGACCTCGCTGGCCGATGGAATGGCCGGTGAGCGCCGGGCCTTCTACTTCCTGTTCAGCACCGAAGATCAGAAAGAGGGTATGGCAGCCTTCATCGAGAAGCGCAAGCCAGAGTGGAAGGGGAAGTGAGGCGCGGGGCGGGGAGCGGGGGGCGGGGAGCGGGGGAGCGGGGGGCGGGGAGCGGGGGGGCGGGGAGCGGGGGAGCGGGGGAGCGGGGGAGCGGGGAAGCGGGGGAGCGGGGGAGCGGGG
>CAYZNA010000185.1:0-7353 GCA_964478665.1 uncultured Anaerolineales bacterium | reverse complement strand
CCTGTGCCAACGGCGACGCCGGTGCCACCGACAGCCCCCCCCCCACCACCCCCCGCCGCCCCGGTCCCCCCCACGGCGACCGCCACGCGTGTGCCGCCCACCGCCACCCTGGTTCCCCCCACCGCCACGGCGACGCGTGTGCCGCCCACTGCGACGCCAACCAAGCCGCCTACGCCCACCGCGACTCCGCGTTCCAAGGGTTGGGTGCAAATCAAGACCGCGCACGCGCCCAGTCCGCGCACCGGACATACGATGGCGATGCTGCCCGATGGCAGGGTGCTGTTGTTCGGCGGGCAAGACAAAGATGGCAGGGCACTGGGCGATACGTGGGTCTTTGGTCCATCGGGCAAGGCACAGCAGTATGCGCCCGAACGCAACTTGGCGCTTGCCCTCGCTGCCAATCTCGGCGGCGTATTCGCGCCCTGGCTCGCCGCGCAATCGCAGCCGGCTCTCCAGTCCACCGGCGAAGATTGGACGCAACTCAGCCCCGCCAACTCGCCCCCGCCAAGTCAGCGTCATTCCATTGTAAGTAACAAAGGGAACACTTATCTGTTTGGCGGCTTGGAGGGGCAAGGGAATCTGCGCAACGACCTCTCCACCTTCGATGGAAAGCAATGGAATCCAGTGACCGCCGTCAACAACCCACCGCCGGGGCGGTACAATGCCGCGGCTTGGGGGTACAACGACAACCTCTACGTTCAAGGCGGCATCGGGAAAAAGGATGGCAAATACACCGTGTTAGAGGACCTGTGGGGCTACAACCTGCCCACGAACACTTGGACAGAATTGCCGAAAGCGCCGGATTTCATCTCCCCCAATGCGTCGCCGGTCGTGCAAGACGGCAAGGCGTATCTGTTGGATCCGCACCGGTTTCCGTACAACCAAGGAACCATCCAGGTTTACAACATGCCGCAAAACCTGTGGGAGCAGATCAAAGTGCAGGGTGATCTGCCACCTGGCTCGCGAAGCGGGTATGCCATCGTGCAGGCGGGGAGCAACGCGTATATGCTGGGAGGTGCGATTTGGGATCCCAATGCCAAGAAAGCCAACTATACTCGCGAGGTCTGGATCTGGCAGGGTTGGGGGAGTAAAATCACGCGGCTAGAGGATATGCCGTTTCCCCTTTCCGATCACGGCGCCGTCCGGGATGGGGAGAACCAGCGCATTATCATTTGGGGCGGGCAGCAAGCCTTTAACGAGTTCCTCGCTGAGTCCTGGAGTTTAGAAGACTAGCTGAATTAGGTCGTTGCGACATTCTTGGGGGTGCCCATCCAATTGGCTAGTCCCGCCGCCATCGCCGCGACATCGTCGACGAACTTGTCTTTCCGATTGCGGAACTTGACCACGAGGATATTGAAACGTTTCATCTTGCAGATGGCGTTTTCCACCGCAATGCGAATCCGGCTCGTTTGACGATTGGTTTCTTTTTGTTGCTCCGTGAGCTGGGGTGACGGATTGGCTTTGGACTTGCGCGGTTTCTTGTGCGGAATGTGCAGTTCGAGAGTGCGGTAGTCTTTCTGGAAACCCAGATAGCCCAAGTCCACCCACACCCTGAACTGGGCAAACCAATCCACGTCGGGGGGAAACTCCGCTTTCAGCCGCGCATAGTCATGATGACTCCCGAAGACCGTATAGCCGAGAAACAGGATTTGACGGGTGGTGCTGGCGATCACGGTGTTTTTCACGGTATGGGCTTTTTTCTTGCCACTGTAGGCCTCTTGCTGTTTTTCAGGATCGTGCGGGCGACAACAGGGGCGTTCGGTGGCATCGCGAAAAAGGAGGGTGATAAGTACACCTTGTTCGTGGACCTGTGGAACTACAACGTGACTTCCAAGACTTGGACAGAATTGCCGAAACCGCCGGATTTCATCTCTCCCAATGCGTCGCCGGTCGTGCAAGACGGCAAGGCGTATCTGTTGGATCCGCACCGGTTTCCGTACAACCAAGGAACCATCCAGGTTTACAACATGCCGCAAAACCTGTGGGAGCAGATCAAAGTGCAGGGTGATCTGCCACCTGGCTCGCGAAGCGGGTATGCCATCGTGCAGGCGGGGAGCAACGCGTATATGCTGGGAGGTGCGATTTGGGATCCCAATGCCAAGAAAGCCAACTATACTCGCGAGGTCTGGATCTGGGATTACAAGACGAACAAATTCACGCGGCTAGAGGATATGCCGTATACCCTTGCCGAACTCGACGCCGTCTGCGATCCCAAGTACCTGCGCTGTATCATTTGGGGCGGGCAGGAAAAACGTAACTGGTACGGGAGAGGGCTCGAGACCCTGGAGTTTTATTAGCGCGGCGAGTATTCAAGCGGAGACCTGTCAGATTTTTCAAAACTAGGTCTGGTGTTGACCTGATCACGTACAAATCGGAAAAGACTTCGGACATGCCCTTTCCGTTCTATGAAAACGGAGTTGTCTTTGATCCCGACAACGCGCGCATCATCGTCTGGGGTGGGGGAGAAGACCTCCTCGCACTCGGCGCCGGCGTCGAGCTCTGGGTGTTATTTGAGTAGCAGAAGGCATAATAAAGTAGCGAGCCAGTGTGGGATGGGCATTTGAAAAACCCGAAGGGTCTTGATAGACCCTTCGGGTTCACGCTGACGCAAACAAGGAGGACCCGTGAAAAAAATCCGACTCGTGCTCACTGGGTTGCCAGCCCTCGCGCTCGCCGCCGCCTTGCTGGCTGTCGCGACCGGGACGGCGCGGGCGGATGTCAACCTGTTCGTCACCGTGAAAGATTGCGTCACCGGCAAACCCATTGCCGGCGCTCAAATCAAGGTGCCGACCGCGAACCTGGGATTGAAGAGCGCGAACCAAGCCGTAACCAATGACCAGGGCGTGGCAAACGTTGACCCGCTGCGCGCCGAAGGCAAGCACACCATCGAGCTTTCGGCGCCGGGGTATCAATCGAAAACCCTGGGCGTGAATTTCCCGGCGTGGACGAAACAAGAGATCGAAGTGTGCCTGCAACCGGAAAACCCAAGCGCATCGTCGCAACCCCCGGCTGCGGCTGCCCCCTGCGATCGCGCCGCGCTCGCCGCCGCAGAACAAAAGGTCGCCGAGTTGCAGGCGATGCTGCAGAAAGCGAATGCCGAACTCGCGGCACTCTATGCCAAAGATGCCGAAATCAAAGAACGCTACGTGAAAGCCACGCAAGCGTTGGAGCAAGCCGAGCACGCGTTGGACCCCTTCAAGCAAGCCCGGGGGGCGTGGCACGCGGCTCAGACAGCCCAAACTAATCTCCAAGCGGCTCAAGCCGATTTCGAAAGAGCCACGGCAAAAGCGCAAGCGCTGCAATCTCTCGCGCAACGAGCCGCAGACCTCGCGCGACGGGATCCGGAGAATACGACGATACAAGCGGTGAACGCCGCGGCGCAAGCCGACCTGCAAACGGCGCAAAAGGAGCTTGCCGGGGCGCAAACCACCGCCGAAATGAAACAAGCAGAGACGAAGGCGGCCCAAGACCGGGTGATGGGTTTTGACTCGCAGGTGATTCAGCAAGCGATCCAAACCCAGGGCGAAGCGGCAACGGTGGAGGCGCAAGCCAACTACATCAAGGCCTCGGATGAGTTCAGAAGGGCTACTGACCAAGCCGCGTTTTCCGCCTTCTATATTGCCAGCGCCGAGTGGGAGGTCGCCACCATCACGGCGGACTTTAACCGCGCCCAGGCAGAACTGCAAAAGCTGCGCGCCGCGTGCGCGAAGGAGTCGGACAGCGCATCTGGACGATAGTGCGATAGCAGGTACACATTGTTTGACAACTACCCGGTCTACCTGGGAGTGAGAAATGACCACACCTCTCCTCGCTACCAAGCTCTACATCCCCCCGGCCCGACCCGGCCTGATCTCGCGCCCGCGCTTGATCGAGCGCCTGAATGCTGGCCTCCAGCACACACCCGGCGTGACGCTCATCTCGGCTCCGGCTGGCTTCGGCAAGACCACCCTGCTCAGCCACTGGATTCCGCAGGCCGGCCGCCCGGTGGCGTGGCTGTCACTGGACCAACACGACAACGACCCGCCCCGTTTCTTCGCCTACCTGGCGGCGGCCTTGCAGACTGTCGGCGTCGAGAGCGAGGCGGACTTGGATTGGCCGGCAATGCCCTGGCTGGCGCTCCCGAGCTTGCTCATCCCCTGGCTCAATCGGCTGGCGGCGGCGCCTGGCTGCGCCCTGGTGCTCGATGATTACCACGTTATTGACGACCCGACGATTCACCAGGGAATGGCTTTCCTATTGGAGCGCGCGCCGTCCCAGTTCCACCTGGTCCTGTCGAGTCGCGCCGACCCGCCGTTGCCGCTGGCACGGCTGCGCGCCCGGCAGCAGTTGACCGAGCTGCGGGCGGCTGATCTGCGGTTCAGTCAGGCCGAGGCGGCCGCCTTTTTCCGGCAACTTGAATCGTCGCCCCTCTCCAGCGAACAGATCACGGCTCTGGAAAACCGCACCGAGGGCTGGGTCGCCGGCCTGCAACTGGTGGCCCACTCGCTGCTGGGGCAAGACGCGGCAGCGGTGGCTGCCTTTGTCGCCGATTTTGCCGGCAGCCATCGCTACGTGTCGGACTATTTGGCTGATGAGGTGTTTACCAGCCAGCCGGAATCGGTCCGGCAATTCCTGACCCAGACCGCTATCCTGGACCGCTTCACCGCCGATCTGTGCGACGCGGTGACCGGCAGGGACAATGGACGCGCCGCGCTCGACCACCTGGAGCGGGCAAATCTGTTCCTGGTGGCACTCGACGGGCAACGTCGTTGGTATCGTTACCACCACCTGTTTGCCGAATTCCTGCGCCAGCAGTTGGAACGAGATGTCCCGGCTGACGAGCAAGCTGCGATTCACCGGCGCGCCAGCCAGTGGTATGAAACTCACGGCTTGATGAACGACGCCATTGACCACGCCCTGCTCGCCGGGGATTGGGCTTGTGCCGTGCGCCTGTTGAATCTAGCCCTCGATACCATCCAGAGGCAGCACCAGTATCAAACGTGGCAACGGTGGCTCGCCGCCCTGCCCGAGACCGTGGTGCTGGCTGAACCGCGCCTGTGCGTCGAATACGCGTGGGCGCTGGTGTTGGGCGGACGTCTGGCCGCGAGCGAACGACCCTTGCAGATGGCCGAACAAACGTGGCAGGCACGGGGCGAGGCGGCGCAGTTGGGCCAGGTGTATGCCACCCGCGCCTTTCTCGAACGACTCGGCGGCAATCTGCCCGCGGCCATCGCGCTGGCTCACGATGCCCTGACCCGCCTGCCGCAGCAGCCCAGCCCGGCGCGGGGTCTGGCCGCGTTCACGCTGGCTCTGTGCTACCAGCAGACTGGTCAGGCGCAAGTAGCCGAAGTGATCCTGAATCTCATCCTTGCCAGTCGCCCCGCCAGAGATTCCTCGGTCCACCTGGGCATGGGTCTGCTGCTGGGCCTGAACCAAGTCGCTCAGGGACGATTGCGCCAGGCGCTACAGACCTGGACCGAGGTGCGGCAATTGGCCGAGCAAGGGGAACGGCAATTGGCGGCGATGGTCGCCCGCGCGTTGCTGGCGCAGGTGCATTATGAGTGGAACGATCTGGACCAAGCCGCCGCGTTGTGGCAAACCTGGCTGGACCAGGGGGAACAACCGCCGTATGGCGAGTATTTCCCCTGGCTGATCCAGGGCTTGGCTCGGCTGCAATGGGCGCAGGGCGCGGCGCAAGACGCCTTGACCACGCTGGCGCAGGCGGCGCGGCTGGCTCAGCAGGTTGGCAATCCCCTTGTGGCGGCGCAAATCGAGGCACGGCAGGTGCAGTTTTGGCTGGCACGGGGCGATGTCGCCGCCGCCGCAAACTGGCTCCAAGTACACCCGGTCCGCCTCGACGATGAGCCGGACTATGCCCGGCAGAGCGAATACCTGGCCCGGGTGCGTGTGCTGCTCCACCAAGCTGATCCCGGTGCGCTGGCCGAGGCCGACCAGTGGCTCTCCAGATTGCTGGCGCTGGCACAAGCCAACGGACGCCAGGGAGACGCGATAGAGAACCTGGTGCTGCAAGCGATCCGGGCCGAGCGCGCCCACCAGCCCGAGCAAGCCCTGGCGGTTCTGCAACAAGCCCTGACCCTGGCAGAACCAGAGGGCTATATCCGCACCTTTATTGACGAGGGCGAGCCGCTGGCAGGGTTGCTGCGGCAGGCAGCGGACCGAGGCATCGCGCTGGCGTACGTTAGCAAACTGCTGGCGGCATTCCCCCAGCCCCACGCCGCCACCCTCCCCACGCTTCTCAGCGAACGGGAAATCGAGGTCCTCCGGCTCATCGCCGCCGGCCACTCCACCGGCGATATCGCCGAGCTCCTGGTCATCTCACTCCATACCGCCCGCACCCATCTCAAGAACATCTATCACAAGCTCGACGTGCACAGTCGCGTCCAGGCCGTGCATCAGGCCCGCGAGTTGGGCCTGCTTTAGCCCCCCCGCTACTCTTCATCCCTTCGCTCCGTTCAGGGCAGGCTCTTCCGCCTTCCGCATTCATCCTTCCCTAGATACCCCATCCCAATACCGCATTTGGGCGATGACATTCACCGGCCCGGGGCGTATACTGCCCACATGGCAGAACGATTAGAGTGTCTCGCCTATGTTGGATAAACTACGCGATCGGGCGCTAAACGTCATTGCCGCTACCCCCACGTGCATCCTGTCTACCACGGGGCCGGCTGGGCTGCAGGCCTCGGCAGTATCCTGCCGCGTGCATGCGACCCAGGCCGGCCCGGAGCAGCGTCGCAGGGTGTTTGTATTCATCCCGGTCACGTCCGACCACCTCTTCAACCTGGAACATTTTCCCCAAGTCATGCTGACCACGCCCCAATGGCAATTGCGCGGCTTGGTCGGCGCAGATCAAGCCGCGCACCCGGAGGTCACCGTCGTCAATGCTCAGCAACAGGTGATGGCATTCGAAGTGACGCCGGTACGGGTGCATATCGAGCCGACGAGCGACGGCGACCATCGTGAAACCATTGACTTTTGACCCACCAGCAAAAGGAGGTTCCAATGAAGACCAAACGTTTCTTTGTGCTCGGCGCGATCTTGTTGCTCGCGATGGCCGTAGTTCCCACGCCACGCGCGCCCGCCGCACACGCGGCGCAAATGCTTTCCGTCGCAACCTTGCTCAATCCCGACGGCACGCTCGACCTCTCCAACAGTGTGAACGGCTCGTTCGACCTGCGCGGCTGGAACGTGCGCCTCGACCCCGCGCGCGGCCCGCTCTTCGCCCCGGCCGGCGGGGTTCCCAATGCCCCGATGATTCCCGGTGGCGAGTGGGTGGCGTTCGGCTCGAACGGCGCGGGGGGCGGCTCGCTCAACAGCACCGTCTACGCCCTCGCGGTCAGCGGCACGGACCTGTAC
>CAYZNA010000184.1:0-7380 GCA_964478665.1 uncultured Anaerolineales bacterium | reverse complement strand
CCGGTGGCGAAGGCCGTGACCGAGGGCAGCCTCGTCGCCAGCGCGGTCATCTCCGGCAACCGCAACTTCGAGGGCCGCGTCCATCCGCTGGTCAAGGCCAACTTCCTCGCCGCCCCGCCGCTGGTCGTCGCCTACGCGCTCGCCGGGACGATTGACATTGACCTGGCGACCGAACCGCTCGGCACGGGCACAGACGGCCAGCCGGTGTACCTGCGCGACCTGTGGCCGACGCAGAAAGAGGTCGCCGACGCGATGGCCGCCTCGATTGACCCGGAGATGTTCGCCCGATCGTACGGCAACGTCTTCGACGGCAACCCCGACTGGAACGCGATCCCGGTGAGCGGCGGCGAACTCTACGAGTGGACGGGGGACTCGACGTACATTCAGCAGCCGCCGTTCTTTGGAGATTTGAGATTTGAGATTGGGAGATTGGAGGAGATTCGAGGGGCGAGGGTGTTGGGGTTGTTCGGCGACAGCATTACGACCGATCACATCTCACCAGCGGGCAACATCGCCAAAGATTCCCCGGCGGGCCGGTATCTGGTCGAGCGCGGCGTCGAGCCGAAGGATTTCAACCAGTACGGCACGCGGCGCGGCAACGACCGGGTGATGACGCGCGGCACGTTCGCCAACATCCGCCTCAAGAATCTGCTGTTGGGCGGGGAGGAGGGGCCGAACACGCTCCACTTGCCGGATGGCGAAAAGATGCCCTTTTTCGAGGCGGCCGAGCGCTATCGAGCCGAGGGCGTGCCGCTGGTGATCCTGGGCGGCAAGGAATACGGCACCGGCTCCAGCCGCGATTGGGCGGCCAAGGGGGTGTTGCTGCAAGGCGTCCGGGCGGTGATTGTGGAATCGTTCGAGCGCATTCACCGCAGCAATCTGGTGGGGATGGGCGTGCTGCCGCTGCAGTTCAGGGACGGGGAGGGCTGGCAATCGCTGGGGCTGACCGGGCGCGAGACCTTCGACATCGCCGTGCCGGAAGACTTGCAGCCCCGGCAGGAAATCGCCGTCACAGCCACCCGCCCGGACGGCGCGCGGCTCTCCTTCAGTGTGATCTGCCGGGTGGATACCCCGGTGGAGGCAGACTACTACCGCAACGGGGGCATTTTGCACACCGTGCTGAGGAACCTGCTGCGGCAGTAGCTGCCGCGCACTTGCTATCAACCCATGCGGACGCCCACCTCAGCGCATGAAAAAGATCGAGCGTTTGTGGCGGCGCTGAAGAAAGGCGGGACGTAAAAGTGATCATGCCCTGGCGCCTGGGCCTGCGGGCAAAGCTGATTCTGCTGGTGGCTACGCCGGTGCTGATCAGCTTTGGTCTGATAGGCTGGCTCGAGTGGCGCGCCGCTCGCGACATCCTGGGGATTCTGCAGAGCACCGGGGTGGATCTGCTGCTCGATCCCGGGGCGGGAGAGGCGGCCACGATGGTGGGAATAGCGCTGCGCAACCGCGTTTTCATCGCCTCCCTGGGCCTGCTTTCCCTGACCCTGGTCACTGCGCTGGTGGTCACGCTGCGCCCGGTCCGACGCATGAAACTCCTGAGCCAGGCCGCCGCTCGCATTGCCTCCGGCGACTTCGACACCCCAATGCGCAAGCTTCAGAACGACGAGATCGGCGATCTGGAGGCGGCGCTGGAGGCCATGCGCCTCAGCCTGCGCGCCAATCTCGATCTGGAGGCCCGGCGGGCAGCCGAGGCCCGGCGCGCCGAAGAGATGGCCCTGCTGTTCGAGAGCAGCCAGGCGCTTATCGGCACGCTGGACCTGCCCACAGTACTGGGTCGCACCGCCGAACAACTGGCCCGGGCGCTGGATGCCACCAGCGCCTATGTGTTTTCCTGTGACCTGGCAGCCGCCACAGCCACCCTGCAGGCCGAGCATTTCAGCCCGGCGGCCTCCGAATCGGAGCGAGTTTCTGCGCTGGGCGTCACCTACGACCTGAATCTCTACCCTCGCTTGCTGGAGGCCCTGCGCGCCGCCCGCCCGTGGGCCACTGGCATGAGCGACCCACACGCCGACCCGGAAATGCGCGCAATCCTGCAGAGGTACGGCGCAAAGAGCGCCTTGCGCGTCCCCATGCTGACAGCCGGCCAGATGCGCGGCTACACCGTGGCGTGGGATAGCCGGACCGAGCGCGCCTGGAGCGAGGCCGAGGTCCGCCTGAGCCAGACTCTGGCCAATCTGGCCGCCAGCGCTATCGAGAGGGCGCGCCTGTTCGCCGCCGAGCGTAGCCGGGCGCAGGAGGCCGAAACCTTGCGCCAGGCCGGCGCGATCGTGGCTGCCACCCTCGACCAGACCGAAGCCATCAACCGCATTCTTGAGCAACTGGCGCGGGTGCTGCCCTACGACAGCGCCTCGGTGCAACTTCTGGGCGAGGGTTATCTGGAGATCGTGGGCGGGGACGGCTGGTTGGAGCCGGATCGGGTGATGGGAATGCGTTTCCCGATCCCCGGCGACAATCCCAACACGGTCGTGATCGAGCGGGGCCGGCCCCACGTGCTGGGCGACGCCCCGACGGCTTATCCCGCCTTCCGCCAGCCGCCCAACGACCACATCCGCTCGTGGCTGGGTGTGCCACTCACCGTGCGGGATCGAGTGATCGGCATGCTGGCTGTGGATCGGGCCGAGCCAGCTTCCTTCACCACGGACCACGTACGGCTGGCCAGCGCCTTCGCCGACCAGGTGGCCATTGCCATCGAAAACGCCCGGCTGTACGCCGAGGCGGAGCAGCGCACCAGCGAGATGCTCGCCCTGCGAGCCGTGATGGCCGACATCTCCGGTGAGCTGGAACTCCCCCGGCTGCTGGAGGCGGTCCTGCAGCGCGCTGTGGTGCTGCTGGACGCGACCGGCGGCGATCTTGCTACCTATGACCTCGCCCGCCGCGAGTTGGTGGTGGCGGCCAGCCTGAACAGCGGCTCCGAGCTGGCCGGCCTGCGCCGCGAACCGGGCGAAGGCGTGCTTGGCCGGGTGGCTGAGACCTCGGAACCGCTGCTGATCCCGGACTACTCGACGTGGGAGGCGCGCTCACCCGAGTATGCGAACGCCGGCTGGCATTCTGTGATGGCCGCGCCGCTGCTCATCGGTGGGCAACTGGTGGGCGTGATTGGCCTGGCTCACACCGACCCGGAGCGGCGTTTTCAATCCTCCGACCTGCGCCTGCTCATAATGTTCGCCCAACAGGCCGCCATCGCCATCGAGAACGCCCGGCTGTTCCAGCAGGTCCAGCAACTGGCCATCACCGACGGGCTGACGGGCCTGTATAACCATCGCTACCTGACAGAACATGGCCGGCGCGAGTTTGATCGTGCCCGCCGCTACAGTCACCCGCTCTCGGCCATCCTGCTGGACCTGGACAATTTCAAGCAGGTGAATGACTCGCACGGCCATGAGGTGGGCAACGAGGTACTGAAGACAATTGCGGCCCGGTTGGCGGATAACGTGCGCGACATTGACATCCTGGCCCGGTATGGCGGAGAGGAGTTCGTGGTACTGCTGCCCGAAAACGACCTGGCGGGGGCGGTGGCCGCCGCCCACCGCCTGCACTGCAGCGTGCGCGACGCGCCAGTGCCGGCCGAGTCTGGCCCGATCCCCATGACGGTCAGTGTGGGAGTGGCGCTGGCAACCCCCGGCATGGCCGACCTCGAGGCGCTGCTTAACGCCGCCGATGCGGCCATGTACACCGCCAAACAGGCGGGACGCGACCGGGTGGGGATACGCACCGTCCCTGACAGCCCCTGACGCGCTGCCCTCCTCCCTTTTCCGAGAGGTCCCCGGCGGCGGCCACGGCGGTATAATAGCGGCCGCGCCGGCCCTTCCGGTCCCCGGTCGGCCGGCTCATTGCTGCTCTTCTGCCAGAGGATCATAATGAACAACAATCACTTTTACGTACCCGCGTCCGCGCTGGCAATCTACGCCCACCCGGACGACATCGAATTCTCCTGCGCCGGCACGCTTGCCCGCTGGGCGCGGGCCGGCGCGCGCATCGGTTACGTGCTGTGCACCAGCGGCGACGTGGGCATTGCCGACCCCGGCATGACCCGCGAAAAGGCCATCGAAATCCGCGAGGCCGAACAGCGCGAGGCCGCCCGCATTGTGGGCGCCGCCGAGGTGATCTTCCTGCGCCAGCCAGACGGCATGCTCCAGCCCACGCTTGACTTGCGCAGATTGCTGGTGCGCGAAATCCGCCGCTTCCGCCCGGAGGTGGTCATTACCGGCGACCCGACCGTGGTGTGGGCCGGGGAAGGCTACATCAACCATCCGGACCATCGCGCCGCGGCCACCGCCGCGCTGGACGCTATCTTTCCCGCCGCCGGGCAACCCAATCTGTTTGAGGAACTGGCGGAGGAGGGCCTGACAGCCTTCAAACCGCGCAAAGTATACGTGAGCGGCTGGACGGAGGCCAGCACCTGGGTCAACATTGAAGAGACTATCGAGACCAAGATTCAGGCCCTGCTGGCCCACGCAAGCCAGATGAAGGGCTGGGATCCCGGTCCGCGCGTGCGCGACTGGGCCAGCGAGCGCGGCAAGGGCAAGGAGATGACCTACGCTGAAGGCTTCCGGGTGGTGACGTTGGAAAGCGACGAGGACTGGGAGAAGTATAAGGGCGCGGCGGAGGGGCGCCAGAAGTAGGACAGGTTGGCAACCTGTCTCCGTCCAGCAGGGGGCAAGTTGTAAACTTGCCCTACAAGCCTGGGTCAGGGCGTAATGTGCAGGCTGCGCAGCAGAGGCTCAAACACCTCAGCGTAGGCCCGGTCGGCGTCGGCGGCCGGGACGTGCAATAGCAGGATGTGGGCCATCCCCGCTCGGTCCACTGCCCCGGTAATCAGCATTCGCATGGGCGTCCCCTGCTCCCAATAAGCAACCCATTCCCAGGCGGCATCCGGCAACCCACCCAGGATAAAGTCCCCGGAGTCGTCCACGGCCAGGTCGGGGTAATCGGCTGCCCAGGTGGCGCGCACGCCTTCCACGACCTCAGAAGCGCTGCCGTTATAGGCCACGGTAAAGTAGGCGAAGAAAAGCTGCTCGCCGGTGGGGTGCTGGCCCACCAGAAATCCGCCCTCCCCCGGCTCCTCCGCCACCACCCAATCGGCCGGCGGATCCAGGACCACGTTGAAGGCCGACGCGTGGTATTCGACCGTGTCCAGCGCCGGGCCGGGCTGCACGTCAAACGCTACCACCCGGATGTAATTGCCGTTGAAGTAGACCTCTGCCGTATAGCGCCCGGCCGGGAAGGGCGTGTCCCCGAAGCGCACCCACGTCCGGCCGCTCTCGCCCTGATCCCACGTCTGGCTGGAATAGTTGTTGACCAGCGCTCCGTCGCGGTACAGGTACACCAGCCAGGCGGTGTCGGGCGACGCGCCGGCGAAGTCCAGAATCACGTACACATGGGAGGTCCCCGGCGCGAAGCTGTCCACCGCCCCCAGCGGCAGGCCGTCCACGTCAACCGCGCCGGCCACCGAGAGGCCGGTCAGCGCCGCGCCGGTCGGGCGCGGGTCCAGCGCGCCAAACAGTTGCCGGGAAGCCGCTGCTTGCTGGAAGCGGCGCAAAGTCCGGTCAACGTCCAGCGCCTCGGGGTGGGCTGCCAGCAGGTCCTTCAAATCGGTGACGGCAGCCTGGGCCAGCCAGTCCTGCTGGTCGGGCAGTTGGGTGGTGATGCAGGCGGCGGCCTCGTCGTAGGCCGGGCCGGCTTCCCCGCCCCGTCCGGCTGCCAGCAACGCCAGCCCCAGATTGAGGTGGGCCACGCACTCCTGCGAGTTCAGGGCAATGGCGCGCTGTGAGGCGCGGATGGAGCCTTCTTCGTCGCCCTGCAGGTATAGCGCCCAGCCCAGATTGGTAAGAGCCACGGAGTTCTCGCTGCCCAATTCAATGCCGCGGGTGTAATCGGCCGCCGCCAGCACCGCCACGTTGGGGTCGGCGCCGGCCAGCCGGGGCCGGGAGCGGGTCTGGGCGCGGGCGAAGTAGGCATCGGCGTAACGGCGGTCCAGCGCGATCGCGGCCGTGAAGGCCTCCACTGCCTCGTTGCGTTCGGGCGCCTGCTGCGCGGCGTCGAGCGTATCGGCCTCCCGCTGGGCCACCAGGCCATCGGCAAAGTGCTCCATGGCCTCGGGCGGGGTGGTGTGCACCGGGGTGACCAGCACCAGTGCCACCCGAACCACGCTGGCGAACACAATCAGCAGCCCGACTCCCACAAATCCGACCCGCAGCCGGCTGTGCACAGTGAGCGACAGGCCAAGCAGCAGCAGCGCCGCCGCCAGGCTGGTAAGGGTGGTTACGTAGGCGTCGCCTTTGCTGCTCCAGTCGCTGGCCTCGCGTGCGGCGGCGTTCTGCCGCTCCGCGGCCAGATAGCCTGCCCGGTAAGTCTGCTCCCGGTATCGGATGGCGTGCAGGTCATACTCGCCGCCGGCCAGCGCGGGGTTGATGGCCTCCAGCCCGGCGCGCACGGTCCCCCAGCGGGCGCTCTCAGCCTGCAGGTCGGCCACCGGTTCGGGGTGGCCCAGCAGGTCGGCCGCACGGGCGGCGGCGGCGGCGTCCTCGGCGCGGGTATTGGCGATGGTCCACTCGCGGTAACGGGCGTGATCGAGCAACACCTGCTGCTCGGCCCGGCTGGCCTCGCCAAAGGCGGCCACGGCCTCCTGCCGGTAGCGGCGCGTGGCGGCGCTCTCCCGGCCGGAGGCATCCTGCTGCAGGGCAGCCACAACTGCGCTCCAGACCGTCACCAGCGCCAGCAGCACGGTGACCAGGCGCTCAAAGTTCTTCTCGGCGGGCGGGAGGCCCTCGCTCACGGCGCCCCCCCGGGAAAGAGAACGGCCCAGGTTTCCAGTGTGTGGAACAGCTCTACCGCCAGCGTACCGCACAATCCGCAGGCCAGCACCAGCAGGCCCAGGCCGGCCAGCACGCGTCGCAGGCGCGGCGGGGAGATCTGAGCAGCGGTCAGGGACAGGATGGACAGCGCAAGGCCGATGAGGGCGTTGACCAGCGAATTAGAGCGGCGCGTGTAGATGTCGGCCAGATCAAAATCGTCTTGCGGGCTGTAGTCGCGGTCGTGGAAACCGGTGGTGCGGCTGTATTCGTCGGCGACAAACGTCTCTTGCTGGAAGTTGCCCTCCGCGTCCAGGTAGCGCTGGTCCACAAAGCGCAGCGCTGTGGCGGCCGCTACCCGGTTGGAGCGGGCCTCGATCTCCAGACGGCGGGCGGCGCTCTCGTCGCCTTGCTGGCGGGCAGCAACCGCCTCGCCCTCCAGTTGTCCGGCCAGCGCGCCGGCGGTGCGCGCCTCGGCAGCAGCCTGCATGTATTGCACAGCGAGGTTGCGGGCGGGGGCGCGTGCTTTCTCGGCATCGAGGCCGGCGCTCAGGCCGGCGCGTTCGGCGTCGCCGGCCGCCGATTC